>JAJXVX010000028.1 GCA_021781915.1 bacterium | reverse complement strand
TACGAAATAGTTAAAAGTGGTAACTCAGTTAAAGTAAAGATGGCCGATAAAGAGTATAGTCCAGAAGAAATCAGCGCCATGATTCTTACTAAATTGAAGGCTGATGCTGAAAGCTTCCTTGGCGAAACCGTTAGCGAAGCAGTCATTACCGTACCAGCGTATTTTGACGATAGTCAAAGACAGGCTACTAAAGATGCTGGAAAAATTGCTGGATTAGAAGTAAAAAGAATAATTAACGAACCAACGGCTGCTGCACTAGCTTATGGACTGGACAAGGGCGGCAAAACCGACGAAAAGATCGCTGTTTATGATCTTGGTGGTGGAACTTTCGATGTTTCAATTCTTGAACTTGGTGATGGTGTTTTCGAAGTTAAATCAACTAACGGTGACACTCATTTAGGTGGAGCTGACTTCGACCGTGTCATTGTTAATTATTTTGCCGATGAATTTAAGAAAGAACACGGCATTGATCTATCGGACGATAAACCAGCTATGCAAAGACTTCGAGATGAAGCTGAAAAAGCTAAAATTGAACTTTCAACTGCGCAGGAAATCAACATCAACCTACCCTTCTTAACGGCTGACGCTGAAGGTCCGAAACATTTTGAGCATAAACTAACCAGATCAAAACTCGAGCAGTTGGTTGCCGAACTTATAGATAAAACGGCTGATCCTTGCAATAAAGCTCTAAGCGACGCTGGACTTAAAGCCAGTGATATTGATGCTGTCGTACTAGTTGGTGGTATGACTAGAATGCCGGCAGTTCAGGACAAAGTTAAACAAATCTTCGGTAAAGAACCAATGAAGGGTGTTAACCCGGATGAAGTTGTCGCAGTTGGTGCTGCTATCCAAGGAGGTGTTTTACAAGGAGATGTCAAAGATGTCTTATTACTTGACGTTACACCGCTATCTCTTGGTATAGAAACCATGGGTGGTGTGATGACTAAATTAATTGAGCGAAATACTACTATCCCAACTTCTAAAAGTGAAGTCTTTTCGACAGCTGCTGACAATCAGCCTCAGGTTGAAATTCATGTCGCTCAAGGTGAGCGAGAAATGATTGATGGCAATAAATCACTTGGACGATTTGTTCTCGACGGTATTCCACCAGCTCCTAGAGGAGTTCCACAAATTGAAGTAACCTTCAATATAGATGCTAATGGAATTTTGAATGTAACGGCAAAAGATAAAGGTACTGGCAAGGAACAGAGTATAACAATTTCTGGTTCTGGTAATCTAGACAAGACTGAAGTTGAGAAAATGGCTAAAGAAGCTGAAGCTCATGCCGAAGAAGACAAGAAACGAAAAGAGACCATCGAATTTAGAAATAACTTAGACAGCACTATTTATCAGGCCGAGAAAATGGCTAAAGATAATAAAGAAAAACTATCTGAAGAAGACATCAAAACCCTCAACGACGCTGTTGAAGCAGCCAAAAAAGCTCTCAGTGATTCTGAAGCATCAAAGGAAACTCTTGAGGCAGCTGTTAAAGAACTGAACGATAAGTTAATGCCGATTGGTGCAAAAATGTATGAAGAAGCTGCTAAGGAAGAAACTAAAGCTGATGACTCAAAGTCGGAAGATAAACCAAAGTCTGATGAACCAATTGAAGGCGAAGTAGTCGATAAAGACGAAAAATAATCTGTTAGAATATAACGGTAGCATTTAACAAATTTGAATACAGCAGGGGTTGATTTTAGGATATGTCAAAAGAAGATGATTACTATGATGTTTTGGGAGTTTCCAAATCAGCCAGTGCTGATGAGATAAAAAAAGCCTTCCGTCGGGCGGCGATTGAGCATCACCCTGATCGTGGTGGCGATGAAAAAAAATTTAAAGAAATTAACGAGGCTTATGAAGTCTTAAAAGATCCTGAAAAACGTAAAAGATACGATCAGTTCGGAAAAGCTGGTGTTGGTGGCAATCCATCGTCTGGTTTTGGCGGCGGATTCGGCGGTCAAAACGTTAATTTCGATTTTGGTGATTTAGGACTGGGTGATATATTCAGTAGTTTTTTTGGTGGTCCAACTGGTGGTTCCAGAAGACAGCAAAATGTTGGCCGAGATATTGAGACAGAAACTGAAATATCTTTTAAAGATGCAGTTTTTGGTACGGAAGTGGAGCTATCACTTACTCTAGATGATGTATGTTCACACTGTAAGGGAACTTCAGTCGAGCCCGGCTATGAGTTAAAGACATGTCAAACTTGTCGAGGTTCCGGTCAGGTAGTTAGCGTTTCTCAAACCATTTTTGGCAACATCCAACAGGCCACAATCTGCCCAACCTGTAAAGGAGAAGGCAAAATACCTGAAAAAATCTGTACTGTTTGTCGGGGTAAAGGGACTGAACTTAAAAAACAGAAGATAAGTTTAAAGATTCCAGCTGGAGTAGATGACGGCGCTGTGATTAGACTACGAGAACACGGCGAAGCTGCCAAGGGCGGCCATAAAGGCGATCTTTATATCAATATAAGAGTTAAAGCTGATAAGAATTTTACTAGAGAAGGTGATTTAATTTTAAGTAATGAACATATCAGCATGGTTGAGGCTGCTCTGGGTGCAGAAATAGAAGTCTTAACGATAGATGGATATGTTAGGATGAAAATCCCTTCTGGAACGCAGAGTGGTTCAGATTTCAAACTGTCGGGGCATGGCGTACCGCATCTAAAGGGTAATTCCAGAGGCGCTCATATTGTTACGATCCATGTTGATACTCCAACTCGTTTATCAAAAAAACAAAAAGAGTTATTGGAAGAATTTTCAGAAGAATAAAATCTTGAAAATTTAATCTATCCAATAGATAATACTAAGAAGTATGCATAAGAATAATCAGTCGGGCTTTATCCCACTTATGATAACCGTAGTGACAGTTGTTTTTCTGATAATCTATTTTATCTATGTTCGAATTGCCCATTACCACAAATAGTGAACTTGAAAATATCTTATAATTATGGTATAATTTAATAATGACTGATAAAAAAATCCTAGGTCATTTAGAAGTTATCGACCTACCCGATTTAAATGTTTCAGATATAGTGGCACGGGTTGATTCCGGCGCTCACGTATCAGCAATCTGGGCATCTGAAATAAGTGAGACTGAAGATGTTTTAAAAGTCGTCTTCTTTGATAAAACCAGTCCGTACTTTACTGGTGAGACCGTTGTTTTTGATCATTTTAAATTTATTAAGATAAAAAGCTCCAATGGTTTGGTCCAACGACGTTACAAAGTACTTTTGAATGTTAAAGTTAACAAATTTATCGTAAAAGAATGGTTTACGCTAGCCGATAGGTCAAAAATGAAGTATTCTGTTCTAATTGGTCGAAATATACTAAAAGACAGATTCTTAATTGATGTATCAATTGAAGGAAATATTTCAACCAATAATTAATTTGACGGAGGTATAAAGCTCATGAATATTGTTATTTTATCTAAAGGTCCTAAGAACTATACAACTAAACGACTTCAAGAATCTGCTGTATCAAAAGGTCACAATGTTAGAGTTATTAATTATGCTAAATGTTACGTCACATTGGAAAAAAATAATCCAGTCGTCGTATATAACGGTGAAGAAGTTAAAGACGTCGATATTATTATTCCAAGAATTGCGCAAAGTTTGACTAAATATGGCTCATCAATTGTAAGACAATTTGAAATGCAGAATGTTTTTACGACTGCTAGCTCTATTGCCATAGTTCGTTCAAGAGATAAATTAAGAAGCATGCAGTTGTTGTCAAAAGCTGGAATAGATATTCCAAAAACAGTTTTCGCTAGAGAAACTGCTGAATTCGAAAACGTCATTGAACGAGTCGGTGGAAGTCCGGTAATTATAAAAGTCGCTCGTGGAACTCACGGCAACGGTGTAGTTTTAGCTGAAACTAGAAAAGCCGCCAAGGCTGTAATGCAGGCCTTCTATGTAGAAGGGGTAAACTTTTTAGTTCAAGAGTTCATAGAGGAGAGTGCCGGTACCGATATCAGGGCCTTAGTTGTTAATGGCAAAGTAGTTGCTGCCGTCGAAAGAAAGAGTTTGGATGATGATTTTCGTTCTAACACTCATCAAGGCGGAGTTGGTAGACCAGTTAGATTAACTGACGAAGAAAAAAGAACGGCTCAAAAAGCAGCTAGAGCAATGGGTCTGACTGTCTGTGGAGTTGATATGATGAGATCAAATAGAGGTCCATTGGTTTTGGAAGTAAATTCCTCAGCTAGTATTAAAACACCTGAATTAATTACAAAATATGATGTAGCCGGCCAAATCATTGATTATGCTGTTCAGGCTGCCAAAGCCGGTCGTCGAAAAGACAAAATAGGCGCCTAAACAACCAAGTATTAGTGAACTAGTCCGCTTATGCTATTATGGCATTAATGACATCTTTAATAGTATTAATTTCTGCCGTACTTTTAGTGCTTGTTATTGTTTCTGTTTTTAGAATAAATGCTGTTTATTTATATTTCAGTCTGGCCGTTGGTTATGTGTTGGCTTCTACGTTATCAGGCGATACAAATTCATTACTGGCTCTTTTTTCTTCATCAAATACCAGTAGCCATCTGAGTAATGTTAAGCTTATTATTCTAGCTATACCAGTTCTCGCAACTGCGTTGTTTATGTTTAAAAGTATCAAGAAAAAAAGAATTTTAATTAATTTATTGCCAGCTCTAGCGTTCATTGTTTTGGCGATTATTCTAATAGTTCCTCTACTGCCGAATTCTAATACTGATTCGTTGATAAAAACATCTTATTGGAATGATTTCACTAAGATGCGAGATTTAATGATTGAGCTTAGTGCCTTGGTCGCTCTTAGCATTCTCTTTATCGAACGTATCGGCCGAAAAAAATTCAAAGAGCATAGTCCAAAGCGATACAGGTAAATAATGTCACAAACAATAAGATGTGACTGGTGTCTTTCCTCAGATCTTTACATAAATTATCACGATAATGTTTGGGGAGTACCTGAATTTGACGACAAATTGTTATTTGAATATATTTGTTTAGAGGGTGCACAGGCCGGTCTTAGCTGGCTGACAATTCTAAAAAAGCAGCAAAATTATAAGAAGGCATTCTTAGATTTTGATAGTAAAAAAATAGCTAATTTTGACGATAAAATAGTCGAGGAAATAATTACTAATGCTGATGTTGTTAGAAATAGATTAAAAATTAAATCTGTAATTAAGAATGCCAGGATAATCGAAGAAAATTTTTCTGACCAAGACAGTTTTTCGAATTTTATTTGGAAGCACGTTAACTTTAAACCAATAAACCATTCTTTTACTGAGTTAAGTCAGATACCCGCTCAAGATAATATAGCCTTAAGTTTAAGTAAAGATTTAAAAAAACTTGGCTTTTCGTTTGTCGGACCAACCATTTGCTATGCTTTCATGCAGGCAATCGGCATGGTCAATGATCACTTAACCAACTGCTTTAGATACCAAGAGATTAGTGAACTTACTTTTTAACATCACCAACTATGTCTTTTTCTTTAACAAAACGGTGATAGCCTAGAAACACCACTACGATTAAACCAATAGTTACCGTTAAAAAGGTGTACTTTGTGTCTTGAGAGGCAAATCCTCTCCCAATGCTATAGATTAATGTGAACAATCCACCTAGCAGTACTCCGTCAGCCAATAGCTTTATTCGGTGCTCAAAAACCAGGCTTATAACTAAGAAAATTACCCCAGCACAAAGAGTAATTATGGATGTGTTTCTATTATATGGTTTCATAGCATTATCGTAAGTTCTCATTTGTCTGTCGAAGGTATTTTGTGTTTCTATTTGAGTTGGTGTTAGTACCTTGCCTCCAGTGTTTAATTCAATCGGATATTGTGGCATTTTTGGACTCGTGTAAAATGTTGCTGTTCCGACACCTACGAAAACGGCTAGTAATACACCTAAGAATAGGGTATAAACCAATCGAAGTATTTTATTGTCTTCGGCCATAATAATACCTCCCTTTAATACTGTAACTACAGTGTAGTCCTTAATATAAAAATTAGATGTGACTTATTTCACTAAATAAAAACGGGGTAATTTCGAAATATTATGTTTATGTTTATATTGTGCTAACATAGCAATAAAGGATTTAAAAACATGTTTTCA
>JAJXVX010000004.1 GCA_021781915.1 bacterium | reverse complement strand
GTCCGTGGCAACTAAACGGCGTTGTGGTGGAGATTAATAATGATACTAAGAGTCCAGTTTCAATTCAAAGTATAAATTGGTCAGGTGAATCCCTCTAGAGAAAAAAAAGAGATTAGGATATAATTGGAAAGAATTATCGGGATGTGGCGCAGTTGGCTAGCGCGCGCGGTTTGGGACCGTGAGGCCGGAGGTTCGAGTCCTCTCATCCCGACCAGAACTGTTAAATATAAAATCCATCAATGTAAATTGATGGATTTTTAGTTGGATCCAAAAAATTCTTATAACAGATATTTTTGTAGTTAGTAGTAAAATTAATTGTAAGCCAAACATAAATTTGGAGGGGTTTAAATGGATTTAAATTCGCAAGCAGACAATGGTTTTAGATTAGGTAATGAGAATAGTGAATCGGCTATCAACCCATCTCAACCAACTAAGTTTTCCGGACTTTCAGGAAATGAGATGTACTGTCTTAAATTAATTGGCTATTCACCAGGCAATTTACTAGTTGGTAACAGTGTTTTTTCAATGGGTTTTATAGGCAGCATAGGTTCAAGTATTAAAGGTTTTTTAGGGGGTGAGATAAAACAGATAACAAATATGATCTTGCAAGGTCGAAAATTATCTTTAGAACGGTTTGAAAATGAGTTAATGTCTACAGGTGGAACCGGTGCTAGTGGAGTAACTAGTGAACTAATTTTTCATGATGGCAACATTGAATTTTTAACAGTCGGATCAACTATTCATGATGACGACGGCAGTGGTGATAATAGATTTACTACTTCGGCAGATGGACAGGAGTTATTTTGCCAGGTGGACGCCAACTATAGACCTATCTCGTTTGTTTTTGGTAATGTTGCCTATTCTATTGGTTTTGCCAAAGGAATTTTAGGTTCAATCCGTCAATTGGCTAGGGGCGAGGTTAAGCAGTATAGTGATATATTCAATACTACTCGTAATATTGCGATTGAAAGAATAGCTGCTGAAGCAAGGGCTAAAAACGCCAATAGCGTTGTCGGTATCAGGACAAGTATACTGCCAATAGGTACTTCTGAGGTTCAGGAAATGATCATGATAGGAACCGCTTCATATAATCAGTACATCCAATCTCTAGCCGATAGCGTTGGCGGCGTTACGACAAGTGATTTAACGGCTGAAGAGACTTGGAATATTGCGAAGCTTGGCTATGCGCCTCTAAAACTTGTTATTGGTACTTCCGTCTATTCTTTAGGTTTCATCGGTGGTGTTAAATCAATGATTAAGAATTTAGTCAAAGGTGAAATCAGTGAGCTAACTCAATTAATTTATGGCGCAAGAGAGCAATCTTTAAAAAAACTTCAAGTCGAAGCCGAGGCTTTGGGAGCTGATAATATATTGGGTATCAAAACCTACATTTATAATTTGGGTAGTGGATTGATTGAATTTTTAGCTATTGGTACGGCGGTTAGACGAGTCGAAGGTATTTCTACTCAGACCGATGTTATGCCTGCTCAGGCTATTATAAGGGATAAAGATACTTTCACTAATTCAGCTGATTTTGCTTACGGTACTAATCTACAAAACCCTAAAAGGTAGAGTTTAATATAAGAAAAATAATTGTAGTAGTAGAATATTAAACATGGTGCTAGAAATTCTAGTAATAGTCTTACTGCTTTTGATTCTAAATGAACTTATTTTAAAAAACTCTAAAAGAATAAATGAGTTTAATCGAAAGTTTGTTCACATATCAGTCGGTAGTTTTATCGCCTTCTGGCCGTTCTTGATCTCTTGGCAGGATATTAGAGTGATTAGTTTGGCTTTCGTAGTAGTGGTTATATTATCGAGAAAATGGAATATTTTTAAAGGTATCCATAGCGTAGTAAGACCAACAATTGGTGAAGTAATGTTTGCGGCAGCCGTCGGCGGATTAACTTATCTAACTAACGATAAATGGATTTACTTAATTGCTATCCTACAAATGAGCTTAGCTGATGGCGTAGCTGCCATGATAGGTACTAATTTTGGTAAAAAGAATAGTTATAGAGTATTCGGTCAAATCAAAAGTATTATCGGTAGTTTAGGTTTTTTCGTATCTTCTTTTGTTTTACTCATAATTTATGGATTTTTGAGTGCTGTCCAGTTACCGGCTTATCTTATTATTAACTTTTCTTTGTTTCTAACTTTAATTGAAAATGTCGGAATTTTTGGGCTAGATAATCTGCTAGTGCCAATCTTTACTGTCTGGTTTTTGAAGTTAGTAGCTTGAAAAAACTAAATTGATTTTTTTTCAACAGCTAAACTGTAGGCGATTATTATTAAAACAAATAAGTTTATTTCAACTACTTGCATGACCGAGCTCAGTATTAAGTTAAAGTTTAATTTAATCGAAATATAGATAAGGATTAGATTCATCACTAGCGCCAGTATGACCAAACCCTTAAGACTGTTTTGAGCCAACTTGGATAATCGGAAAGACCAGATTAGCGGGCTTAGATTGCTTGGTGGAATTATGAAGTCGGGGTGATGTTCCAGTGATCCTTCGATTTCTCTAGAGAGCTCTACGATACAGTTAGCTCTGGCATAAATACTTTTTTCTGATAGATGACTAGATACTAATGTAATGGGCTTTTGTTTTTGATTTCCGATTAGTTTTAACTTATCTTTAACCGTTTGATTAGAAAAAAAACTGGCGATGTTTAGTTTTTCGGAAACAGCTTTAATCGCCGACTCGTTATCACTGCTCATAACTATTAAGTTTTTTACTTTTGATTTTAGAAAATCTATCGCCGAGAAATTGTTTTTTGGAATCTCTTCTTTGAATGTTATGACGGCCGATAACTTGTCATTAATGATTAAGTAAAGGGCCGAAGAGGCCAGTCTTATTTTTTTATATTGTTTCGGAATCTCAATCTCCTGATTTTTAATAATTGATTCAAGACCTATTTTAACCGTGTCATTCTTTAGCTTTGCTGATGATTCAAATTCACTTTTTTCAATATGTTTTATTTTGACTAATTTGAGCTTACGCCGTCTAGATGATTCTAATAGTGCTTGGCTAGTTGGGTTGTCATCTGATTGAAGCATTGAACTAGCTAATATCAAAATTTCATCGTCCGATTTGTCTGAAAAATTATAAATAGTCTCTAAATCTTTGTTGCTAGAGGTTAATACGCCATTTTTACCAAATATTATAGTTTTGGTCTTAGCCAGCAATTCAATCGATCGAGAACTCTTAACTAAAACGCCTGAGTCGTAAAGAGAATTTATAATAGGTATATAGATACTTTTTGATGAAATTATCAGCAAATACGGTGAAGCAATAACAAGTATTTTAATTAAATCAGCTAAGTTTTTATTGTAAGAAAAAAGCAGTATGGCTAGAGACAGCACAGCTAAATGGTAGGTAATCAGGCTACTTATTATCTTGCGACTTGTTTTATTTTGCGAAGATATAGCTGAGCGTTTTAAACTAGTAATTCGGCGAGTTAAGATGCCGCTAGAAATAGCGATGACTTTTACTTCAATTTGTTCAGAAATCGTTTTTGATCCAGCTAGAATCTCGGAGTTTTTGAAAATATTTGTTTTATGGTGCTTTGAAGTTATCGGGTCAATTGACTCAATAGTTGCCTGGTCGCTTAACAGTATGACATCAAAGGGAATATAAGATCTTTCTGATAGCACTATCTTATCACCGACTTTTACATCACCGATGAGTGTTTTGATGGTTTTCCTCTTTTTAATAACATCTATATATTGCTCTGGATTATTATCCCGAGAATCATTGAAATCATTCTTGAGATAGGCCAGAAGTAATTTCTCGTTAAGTGGGTAAATCGAGATAAAGAACAAAAGTAGAATAGTCAAGTTGTAGTATGAGTTAAAAAAAGAAATTAAAATTGCCAAGAATAAAAGGAAATTAATATCCAATTCATTGAATTTTATTTTTTGGTAGTAGTTAATAATTAATGGTACTAGTATAAAAATAAGGTCGGTTAGAGATAACCAAAATTGGAAGTTAGTGACCTTAGTTAAAATAAAAATAATATTAGTAATAAGCGCTAGACTACTTATTAAAACAAAATAATATTTTTCCAACACTTCAAACACATTTTTTAACATTTTTAATCCAATCTTTCGATTAATTATATCAGTTAAGATAATATTTTTAATAGTTTCATTTGAACTAATAGTTCGTGTTAAAATTAGAGCTTGATTATGGACAATAAAAATGATGATTTTTCGAAGCCTAGAGTCAGAAGAACTAACATAGATGGTTTTATCGTAAGGCCAACTAAGGTTCGAAATGATCTTGTTGGTTCACTAAAATCAACTCAACCTAATCAAATTCCGCGACGGCCACTCAATACTCCTCCTCGACTCAATTCAGAATTCATTACATCAAGACCAAAGCCAAATTCTAATCCGCAAAGTCAGTCACTAATTGGCATCAGTTTACCTAACTCATTTGCCGGGAATAAAAACAACCAATCTAGTAATTTTTCTAATCCACCGACATCAAAAAAACCAAAAAAACATCGGTCTAGATTAAGAAAAGTAACCTTTAGGACATTTATTATAATTTTAGTTGTATTGTTGGGTGTCGGTGGTTTTGTCGGATATAAGGGCTTAAAAACAATTAATAAGGTTTTTCATGGCAATATATTTTCTGATATTGCAGCGCCGTTTAGCTCTACTCCTTTAAAAGGAGAGAACAGTGGAAGAATTAATATTTTATTAGCCGGTGACTCGGTTGATGACCCGAATCACCAGGGAGCCAGTCTAACTGACTCCATCATGGTGCTTAGTCTGAACACCAAGACCGACCAAGTCTTTTTACTGAGTATTCCAAGGGATCTCTGGGTTTATGTACCGGGTCTATCATCTTATCAGAAGATAAATGCAGCCAACACAGTCCTTAGATTTAATCAGTCTGGTTATCCAGCCGGTGGTATGGGTGAGTTAGAACAGATAATCACCACACAGCTTGGTATACCAATAGACTACTATGGTCTAATCGATTATACGGCTTTTCGAGATGCAGTTAATGCTGTAGGCGGAGTAACTATAAACATTCAGAGTTCTAATCCTTATGGTCTGTATGATCCCTATACTAATCTAAAACTACCAAATGGATGGGTCACCTTAAATGGTCAGCAAGCCTTGAATCTGGCAAGATCTAGGGGAGACGGTCCGGGTGCTTATGGTTTTCCAGAATCTGATTTTGACAGGACAGCTCATCAAAGACAGTTATTTACGGCCGTGGCCCAAAAGGCTCTAACGCTGGGATTTTTATCTAATCCGGCCAAGATTAGCAATCTTTTTAATGCCTTTGGTAATAATCTACAAACTGATTTATCCTTGCAAAATGTGATTAGATTAATCCAGTACGTTAAGAACATTAACCTAAACAATATTCAATCTTACGCTTTTGCATATGGCTCAACCAACAACCATCCTAAATCTTTGCTTACTGGCTATATAGATCCATCTTCCGGTCAGGATGCTCTTGTCTCAACTGACGGAGTAGGTGTCTATACTAGTTTGACCAATTATTACAAACAGTTGACTTCAAACAATCCACTTGTCGTGGAGTCGGCGCCCATTACAATACTAAACGGATCGAGCCAAGTCGGATTAGCTCAAAAAGAGGAAGCGATTTTGAAAAATCAAGGTTATAACGTGATTGGCGTGGCCGATGCATCTAAAACCTATGCTAACTCAGTTATAGTCGATCAATCCGGCGGCCAAGAGCCTTTAACTCTAGCAGTACTAAAAAAGGAATTTTCTTCCCAGGCTCAAATTACTAACACTACTAATTATGGTCAGGAATCCTACGAAGCAATCAATTATGAGTCAAGTTTTGTAATGATCTTAGGTAACAATTTTAAAATTAATTAAAATGGGGCGAATGATGGGGCTTGAACCCACGGCCTTCGGGACCACAATCCGACGCTCTAACCAGCTGAGCTACATCCGCCATTATAATTAACAGAGGTGATTATACAGTAAAAATACGTATAAAACAAATTAAAATTGGGATTTTGGAGTATTAATTTATAATAGTAATCATGCATAAAAATAAAGTTAATAAGTATACGATTTTAGGATTTGAGTTATCTAATTGGGATATTGCCGGTATTTTAATAGGCTTGGTGCTATTAGTTGTCTCGGCCAGCATATCAATGAGCCATCAATTAACTGGCTGGCAAAGAACATTATTCTACGATATTAATAATTGGCCGAATTACTTTAAAACACCTGCCTTAGTCATTACTGAAGCGCTTGGTGCCGGCTATCCAATTGCAGTTTGTGTTCTAGTACCAATCCTTTTTAAAAACTATAAACTGGCTTGGAAATTTTTTGTGACAGTTGGTGGGGCCGGATTAATTATGGAAATCGCCAAACATATTGTTAAGGAACCGAGACCAGTAGTGATGTTAGCGGGTCATTTGCATGAACGGGCAATTGAAACTGGTTTGACGAGCTATCCATCGGGCCATGCAGCTGTCGCTACCGCTATGGCATTAACGCTCTGGCTACTACTACCTAAGAACTGGCGATTTTTAAGCGTACTATGGATTTTATTAGTCGTTATTTCTAGACTTTATTTAGGAGTCCATACACCGCTAGATGTAGTCGGTGGTTTTTCAATTGGTCTGATATCGTTTTTGGTCGTCAAAATACTGCCAAAGAGTTTTGCTAAGAAAATTTATCTTGATTAGGGCTAGGCAACTGTAGACTGGTGAAGTCTATTTGCTAAATCTTTGATTCTAAAGTCTAGTTTGTTTCGGATGTTTTCTGCTTCTGTTAAGTTATTGAATCTAGTGTCTCCAATGTGCCACATTTCTGCTCCAGTCCAAGTATTTAAGTAGGCAGGAATGGCACTTGTTTCTGCTAGTACTACTACGTGCGAGTAATCATTTAACATTTCGGGATATAATTGTCGTCGAGTATTGTGACTCATATCTATTCCAATTTTTTTCATAACCTCAATCGCTGAGTGTGCCGTTGGTCTATCTATTAACTCCTGACCTGGCTGGTCTACTTTAGTTCCGGCTGATTCAGCTTCTCCTGGAAAATATTTATTATATAGTTCCATCGCCATTTGACTTCTACCGGAATTAGCTCGACAGACAAACAAGATTTTCATTTTATTTATCCTTCAATCCGGTAGAATCTACTTTTAATTAATTGTTTGTAGGGATCCCAGATCTTCTTGGCTCTTTTGTGTGTCAGGGTCGACATCTTAATTAAGTTAATAATTAACATCGATAGACCAGTGCACAACAGGGCAGCTATGATTCTGTATATTACCTGTCCACCGGTATCCATGGTTATAACGAAGCCAATCGTTATACCAAACAAGACAAACATAATACTCCACTCGTTGCTAAAAACTGATGTTCCCATCTGCATTGATAAATTAGTCCTGTTTTGCTGATTTGCTACTAATTTATCTAATAATTTCATGATCTGTTCTTTATTTTCGCCATCGTACTCAATACAGTAAGTGATTAAATCTTCATATTCATCTTCGCCATTCAAGGTTTTTTTGGATTGCGTTATCTTTTTTAAGTAATTAAGCAGAAAATCCTGAATCTCATTTCTTAGTTTGGATGGCAATGATTTTATACTCAGTGCTATAGCAAAAACGGCGTTAGCCTCGCTTCTAGCGATTTTGTGCAACTCATCAATTCTTGCCTTTTGCGATGAAAGTATCGGTGCTATATAAAACCCATAGAGAAATGAATTAACAGAAAAAAGAGCTAGTGCTCCTGAGCTAAATTTTTGATGAGGTACGACCAGGGCAATTATTGTAAAAATAATAAGCAGTGACCAAAAATATACACTCAGTCGTATTTTTTCTAAGAAAAATTTTTGCATTGTTTGTTTTTTTTATCTTCTTAGATATTACCACAGAAGAATTAATAAGTTAATCTGGCGTAATGCGAACTATATAAAATATTCTAGTATCTAAATTGGTACCCCGAGCAGGATTTGAACCTGCGACCTTAGGCTTAGAAGTCCTCTGCTCTATCCAGCTGAGCTATCGGGGCATTTTCGTCAATTATATCACGAACTAAGGTGATTTATATCTATAATATGGTATTTCATCGACTTAGTTACTATACTTAAAGTGAATAGATAAATTAAAATAAAAATGAAAATATTCTTACTGCTTCTATCCTTCATACTGATTGTTGTCCTAATGGCTTGGTATCTGATATCTCAAGACAAGGGGCCAAAAGAACCGATTAAGGCATTGTGGTTGGCATTTATCTTCGGTATGTTTGGCGCATTGGCGGCTGGAATACTGGAGAAATACTTAATAGTCTATAAGAACACCCAACCCGGCGCTCCAGACATTAAGATGGTTGGTAGCTATTTAGTGGTCGGAATAATTGAAGAGCTAGTTAAATTCTTGCCTTTTGCTATCTATGTTTATAAGAAAAAGTACTTTAACGAACACAGTGACGGTGTTTTATACTTTGCAATTGTTGGGCTGGGCTTTGGATTACCGGAAAATTTGCTCTACGTCCTTAATTTCGGATCTTCAACCGGTATCGGTCGTTTATTTTTAACACCTTTTTTCCATGCCACGACAGTTGCCCTTGTTGGATATTACTTATCACGTAAAAAATTGTCTGGCGGGTCTTTTAAGCCTGTCGTTAATGCTTTGGCCTTGGTGATTGTTCTTCATGCTATCTATGACTTTGGCTTGTCTTCAGGCGTGACTATTCTGACTGTTATTTCAATTTTAATTACAGCCTTTTTAAGCATCAATTTGTTTAGTCTTTATTATCGCTCAACTGAGCTAGACCAATTGCAAGGTATAGCTGAAGTAGGTATCAACCGGTATTGCCGTCATTGCGGTCGAAAAAATTCTGGTCATCACCTCTATTGCACTTATTGTGGCTATCATGCTTAAATTAAGAATGAGCTCACTAATATAAAAAATGTATTGTCCAAACTGTAATTCACCAATCGACGAAAGCGAATATTTTTGTGGAAACTGTGGGATTAATCTACGACCAAAGAATCCCGAGTCAGATAAAATTATGAGCACTGGCTTTGTTGAGAAAACATTACCACAGTATGCTAAACTCAAAACTATTCCTAGACTAAGCGTGGCTGCTTATATTAGTTACTTGAGTTTTTTTGGAGGAGCAATCATCGCATTGTTTATTTCACCTACTTATGGACTTTTAGCTGGTTTAGTCGGTATTATTAGCGCCAGTTTTGTGTCGAGAAAATATCATATAATTCATAAATCAGTCGGCTTAGTACTGGCTTCGGCACTAATTATTTTCAGTATTGCAGTGGTGTCACATAATTACGATATCTTGAAAAGAAACCAATCTGCTAATAAATTGAATTCGAGCAACTCATTACTTAGCTCAACTGTAAATACTAGCTGCTATAGTTTCAGTTTTTCGATTCAGTTAAATTTATCAGCCAATGATAGTAGCTGCTCTATTGAGGCCTATAACGGGTCTTCGCCAAATAATTCAACTGTTTTTTACAAAATTTTATCAATTGAAAATCCTAATATCAATCAGACCAATTTTATGGGTTTAATAGGGCCAGTCATTGTCCAAGACATTAAACAAAGTTTGAATGGCTTTAGTATTGTCAGTGAAAAACAAACAACTTTTGCCGGAAACTTGGCCTTCGCTGTTTTGGCTAATAATAATTCAGCTAATAATTCAGTCATTGAGGAAGGGGTTTATCATCCTTCTTCTGGTGCAAACTTTTTTGACATTATCTACTCAAATGATTATCCTAATGTTGATCTAAGTAGTTTACAGTCGAGTTGGACATGGAAAAAGTATTAAGCAAAAAACTTCATAACCACTTTATACCAATATTACTATTGGTTTTAGGTATGTCATTTTTTGCCTACGCAGTTAGTTATTTTTCTATTAACTTATCTAGCACAAGTCCAGTTAGCCGAGTTTTCTTTACTGCCGACTTTAAATTATCTCAAAATAACAATGGTAGCTACTCTATCGTGCCGAATAATCAAAACAGCGTTACTTATCAGCCTAACTATTTAACACTTGGTCAAAATACAATTCTACAGGCTTCTTTGATTCGTTAAATAAATGGTGCGAGTGGCGGGAGTCGAACCCGCGTCACCAGTTTGGAAAACTGGGATAATGGCCGTTATACCACACTCGCATGAGTTAAGCTTAGGATAAATTATATCAAATTTCGTGCAGTATTGTTATATGGGCGCCAAGACTGTTTAGTCTTTCGGACAAATCCTCGTAACCTCTATTAATGGTATAGACATTTCTTAGTACGCTGATACCGTTTCCAGCCATCATACCAATTAAAAGTAGACTAGCCGGTCTAAGGGCAGGCGGACAAATAACTTCAGCACTTTGAAACTTGGTCGGTCCGGTCACATAAGCTCGATGAGGATCAACTAGCTCGACTTGAGCGCCAATTTTAGTTAATTCGGTGTAGTAGATAGCTCTATTTTCGAACATCCAATCATGAATTAAACTTCTTCCCTTAACCACACAGGCGATTAAGACGAAATAAGGTATATTGTCAGGATTTATGCCAGGATAAAGGTTAGGGTGAATTTTCTCTTCTAGAGCTTCCAGATTTCCATTGTGTTGATGAATTGTTAAGTCGCATAAATCAATTACACCATTACCAGCTTTATAGCTGTCACTCTTGGTTATTTTTAGTCCCATTTTCTCCAGTTTCAATAATTCCAGTGAAATCCATCTGTAGGGAACTCGCTTAATGGTAATCTTAGAATTAGTAATAATAGCTGATGAAATGAAGAACATAGCTTCAATCGGATCTTCAGTTGGGTAGTAGGTGACATTTTTCTTAATTTTCGATCCAACGCCCTTGATTTGCAAGAATGGTGTGCCGATTCCTGTTATTTCGACGCCTAGTTTTTGTAAAAATAAAACTAGATCCTGAACCATATAATCGCCACTGGCTCCGTGGATGTAAACAGTATTATCTGTCCTGGCAGCGGCAAGTAAAACATTATTAGTGACAGTGTTACCTGCTTCGTAAAGTGTAATCTCGCTAGGTTTCTTTTTCTTGACCGATACCATGTAATTACCAGTTGCAGCCTTAATGTTGACACCGAACTCTTCTAGCGCGAATAAGTGAGGAGCGACAGTCCTAGCCCCTAATTTACAGCCACCGGCGTAGGGAATTTTAAAGTCGCTGTACTCGTGTATAAGTGCTCCGATCATCATCAAAACAGACCTGGTTTTTTTGGCTGAGTTAGCGTTTATGTTAGATAAATTAAGTTTGTCTGGTCGTTTAATTTCAAGATCGTTTTGGTTTACCCAACGAACGTTAACGCCGATGCTTTCTAAAACCTCGATAATCCGAAACACTTCTTCGATTCTAGGGAAAGATTTAAATCTAGTCACACCGTAGTTTAATAAACTGGCCGCTAAAAGTGCCACTGCCGCATTTTTACTACTTTTGAGTTCGATTGATCCTTTAAGGTGAGTGTTACCCTCAATTTTTAAACTAACTTCATTGGATGCAGTTAAATTAAGCAATTGCTTATTTAGGACGTCACTTATTCTACCCAGTGTTTCAATACTCAAATTTTGTTTTCCACGTTCAATTCGATTAACGGCTGATTGTGACGTCGAAAGTCTTTTGGCAAATTCTGATTGAGTTAAGCCTCTTTCTTGTCGTATTTGCGCAATCAATTGGCCAATTTTACTATTAACCGGGTTCATATGATGAAATATTATATCATATCAGGTAAACAAATTCAATATATTATTATAAATCCCTAAATGAGTTAAAATAGATAATAATGATAGACGAAGAGGTCAAGAAGTTAATCAATCAAGAAACCAATCGACAGCGAGATGGCTTAGAATTAATACCATCGGAAAACTATGTTAGTCGAAGTGTATTAGAAGCAATGGGTAGTGTTTTTACCAATAAATATTCAGAAGGATACCCTGGAAAAAGATATTATGGTGGACAGGAATTCACTGATCAAGTTGAAAACTTAGCTATTGAGAGAGCTAAAAAATTATTTAGAGCCGATCATGCCAACGTTCAGCCCCATTCTGGTGCGCCAGCCAATGAAGCTGTCTATAGCGCTTGGCTTGAACCTGGAGACAATGTTCTAGCAATGGATCTAAGTCACGGCGGACACCTGACACACGGTTCTCCTGTAACTAGATCGGCTCATCTGTATAACTTTATTCGGTATAAAATGAAAGACGTTACCACTGGTGAAATCGACTATGAAGAAATGATGCAGCTAGCCCTTACCCATAAACCTAAATTAATTTTAGTCGGTTTTAGTTCGTATCCTAGAGAGATTGATTATTTGAAAGTTGCTCAGATAGGTAAACAGGTTAATGCATTACTGGTGGCCGATATCGCTCATATTGCAGGTCTAATTGCCGCCGGGGTTTTAAAAAATCCACTTGATTTTGGTTTTCATGTTTTGACCTCAACGACTCATAAGACTTTGCGTGGACCCAGGGGTGGATTAATACTGTCCAAGGGGGAAGTTGGTAATAGTTTAAAGGCTAGTCAAAAAGATATCGTAAACATTCCCAATTTGATTGATAGGGCAGTTTTCCCCGGAATGCAGGGTGGTCCTCACATGCATATTATTGCTGCTAAAGCAGTGGCATTTTTTGAAGCCATGCAGCCGGAATTTGTCGAATATGCTAAACAAATCATAAACAATGCGGCAACTTTAGCCCAGGAACTAACAGATCGAAAATTTAAACTTATTACTGGTGGTACATCTAATCATTTAATCTTATCCGATGTTTACTCGTCGTTTAATTTATCGGGCGATATTGTTGAGTCTACTCTCGATAAAATTGGACTAACTTTAAATAAGAATGTTATTCCCGACGATGCGTTGCCGCCTTTTAGACCAAGCGGCATTAGACTGGGCACACCAGCCGTAACCACCAGAGGCTTAAAAGAAAAAGATATGGGCTTAATCGCTGAGTGGATGAAAAGTGCTATCGATAATCATGATAACGATTCGTATCTAACTAGCTTAAAAGAAGAAGTTAAACAGTTCTCAACTAAGTTTAAACTACCAAGTGATTTAGGGTAGAATTTGTGGTTCTTGAATGAGAGTGACGCCAGTTTTATTATAGACAGTATCAATAATAAAATCTCTAAAAGCTATCAGGTCTCTAGTAGATTTGCCGGATTCGTTGATAACGACCAAGGGTTGAGTTTTCCAAGTAGCAAAACCAGTGTTTTGATCATGATAATCTTTTAAACCCGAATACTCGATTAGCCAAGCCGCCGCCACCTTAACATTGTCGGTGTCAACTTTCCAATGAGGAATAGCTTGGTTGAGACTTTTTTGTAAACTAAAGAATTTTTGATAGCTAATAGTTGGATTGGTAAAGAAAGATCCGTTATTAGCGATTACATTTGGGTCTGGCAACTTGGATGATCTAATATCAATAACTGCTTGTCTGATTGTAGCAGGTGTCAGATCTGTGATGTTATTTTGATTCAAATACTCTATGACAGCTGGGTAGAGTTTGGATTTGTCGGGTTGAGATTTACTTAAGTTAAGTGTAACGGCGGAGATTAAGTATGGATTTTTAGGATTAGATTTGAAAATACTTGATCGATAACTAAGCAGACAATTTGATGACGATAGAATTTTAAATTTTAAATCTTGTAGATCGAAGACCTCAACATTAGTTAATGTTTGTGATATTTCCTGACCATAGGCACCAACGTTTTGAACAACTGTTGCACCGGTTGATCCTGGTATGAGACTAAGTGATTCAATGCCTGTTAGATTCATTTGAACCGTTTGGGCAACCATACTATCCCATTTTTCTCCGGCACCGATAGTTATAAAGACATTGCTAGCATCTTCCTCGAAGGCTCTGAATCCGGTAATCTTATTTACTAACACCATTCCGGCGAAACCTTCGTCTCGCCAAATGACATTACTGCCACCGCCAATCATTAAAATGGGCAAACTATTTTTTTGAGCTAGTAGAACCGATTCTTCTAATTCTTGCCTAGAATTAATTTCAACTAGATATCTGGCAGTTCCACCCAATCGCATGGTTGAATAATCTTTCAACAGAACATTTTGTTTTACGTCTATCATCCTTAATATTATATACGAATTAGCTTGCCTTATTTACTTGATAGTTCTAATTTGAGATAATTGTTTTATGACAGAACCTAGAAAAGACCAACCTTATAGTGAGCTTGGAAACTTTATTAAGTCGCATCGACAAAAATTTAATGAAAGTTTACAAGATGTTTCCAGTGCCATCGAAATTGAACCAGCTGATTTAGAAAAAATCGAACTAGGCCAAGATAGACCCAGTGAAGACATTCTAATTCTTTTAATAAACCATTTTAACTTAAAAGATAATGAAGCTTTATCGCTATGGAAAATGGCTAATTATGATGATCTCAGTCTATTGGAAAATATGCCTTACACAACGTCTCAGCCTAAAACCGACATTGTTTCAGGTGCCAACATCGTAATGTTAATGCCAGTCGATGCTAGAGCTATCTATTCCGATCATTTTGAGGTTGTTGTCGGTCAATCAGGCTTGGTGCTTAATTTTAATCAAGCTGTACCGAATAATCAGACAATTCCAGTCAGTAAAGTCGGTGTTAGCCTAGACCAGGCCGCAAATATTTTAAAAGCACTTCAGAGCGCTTTACTGAGCGTCAAATATAACGCTGAACCTAAGAAAATAAATCCCCCCAAGAATCTTAAAGACCCTGATAATAAATAATTAGCATGACGGCGCGCACTCATGACGTTGCGGCAATCACTTTTCTTGGTGTGGCTTTTATTGTCTCGCCTTTAGAAAAAATTTCCCTAATTACCTTCGTTCTTTGTATCTTGTTTAATCAAATCGGTGGCGTTTTACCAGATATTGATCAACCGACCGCTCCTTTTTGGAAAAATTTACCTATGTCCAGACCAATTGGAAGGGTGGTCGATAAAGCCTTGCTGGGCGGTCATCGCTTCATTACCCATTCACTACTGGGGTTAGTACTATTTAGCCTACTTTTAACATTTTTACTAAGGCTTTTAAAAACGACTAATATAAATCTGCATCTAGTACTATTCTCGTTTATGATAGGTTATCTATCTCATTTAATAATGGATAGTATGACTAAAGAAGGCGTACCATGGCTGATTCCGATCACGAAGAAGCTTGGTTTTCCGCCGATAAAAAGACTTCGCATGACAACAGGTTCGATAATTGAGCATATGATAGTTTTGCCATCACTAGTCGTCTTTGATTTGATATTGATAACTCAAAATTACAGTTTTATTCTTAATTTTTTTAAAAATTACCTTGTTAGATAAAAAAATACTTGTGTTTTTGAAATTTTAGCTTAATACTATGATTATAAGGATTAAAAAGAGGGGAAAATAAAAAAATGACACATTTATATATCTATAGTTTTTTGGCAGGCTTGTTTGCTGCTAATGGTCTACCAAACTTTATTGCCGGAATCTTAGGCAAGAAACACTATACGCCTTTTGGTGATTCTTCATCAGCTGCTATTAATGTGGTTTGGGGCTGGGTTAATTTTGTTGTAGCCGCTATGCTTTTGTATTATGCAGGTGTACACGCTCATCTTCTTAGGGCATTCGGACTATTTGCCCTAGGTGCTCTACTGGGCGCTTTATTAGTAGCTTACATTTCGACTAAAAACACTAAATCATCAAAATAACTAGACTAACTATTTAGCTTAATCATCTCGAGACAGCCATAAACTACGGCTTCTTCAGGTTTATTAGCCTCAATTAGTCTTGGTCTTGGTATGGCGTGATCAAGCTCTTTGGCTAAAATATTATTTAAGTACTTGGCGTATCTTTCAAAAAATACTCCAATACTACCACCGAATGTGATTACCTCGGGTTGCAGAACCGGTATGATAGCCAGTAATCCCTCAGCAATATTGGAAGAAATCTCTTTCCAAATCGTCTCATCATTAATATCTCTAGCGAACATTCCGTAAGTTTCAACGATAGATTTACCAGATGCGAATTTTTCCCACTCTGTTTTTTTGCCGTTGTGGTCGAAAATCATTTTACCTGGTTCAAAATTTGTTAGTTGTTTGTCTAATTGTTGATCGACGTAATAAGATCCACCTATTCCAGTAGAAATAGTCAAGTACATTACCTTAGAAAAGCTGTCTTTAAAATAAATAGATTCGTATAAACCAGCTAAATTTGCATCATTGCCGATGAAAACTGGCGTGGAATAAATCTTATGAAGGTCAATCACCGGATTGGCTTTCTGCCATGACAGATTAACTCCGCCATGTAATATTTCACCGCTTAACGTATTAATAATGCCAGGCACTGCCAAGCCAATAGAATCAAAATCGTAAAATTTTAGATTATCTATCGTTTTTTTCAAATCTTTTAAAAATTGTTGGTAATTACTGTTTGTTACAATCTTTGTTTTTTTGATTAATTTATAATTGCGATTAAACAAAGCAATTAAAGTTTTAGTCCCACCGACATCTATTGTTAGATACATTTACTTTATTCTAGCAAATATATCTCTGTTAGAAAACTACATATTAAGATATAATGTGAATATTATTTGCACCCGTAGCTCAGTGGATTAGAGTGTCTGGCTTCGAACCAGAAGGTCGCAGGTTCGAATCCTGCCGGGTGTACCAATTATTATTTTATTTCTAGAAATGTTTTCGATTAACGTGTTACTTCAGTTAGTTTCTTTTTACTGATTGTGCCTAGAATTTGGTTTATCATATTCTTAGACAATTACAATATCCCACAAAACTTTTCCGTAGTATTATTTAAACTATGAAAGAACACAATAAACTTGTCAGAGACAAGGTAGTCGAGATAATTGAGAGTAACGGTGAACAAGCTATTTTTTATACAATTTCTGATGATCAAAAATTTTTCCAAGCCTTGCTCGATAAAGATTTCGAAGAAAGCCAGGAGTTTAAACAGAATCCGTCTCTAGAAGAGTTAGCCGATAAACTTGAAGTCCTATATGCATTAGCAAAAACCCTTGGACTTAGTCCTGATCAAATAGAAGCCGCCAGACTTAAAAAATTTGATGAACGGGGTGGCTTTGATGAACGTATATTTCTAGAGAGTACCTCCTATGAAACAGTTTTGTAGTTTAGCCCCGTTAGGTATATTCTTAAGCTTTAAAGGATATGTTAAGATATATAAAATGCCAGTGCTTGTTTATGTTTTGATTGGTCTTATATCGGGTGCTCTGACAGCAGTCGTTGGTACAGGGGCGGGACTTATTATTATTCCAGCGCTAATCTTTTTCGCTAATTTTTCTACTAAAACCGCTATTGGTACTTCTCTGGCTTTGTTACTTCCACCGGTCGGAATATTCGCTGCTTACGCCTATTGGCGTCACGGGGCAGTAAACATTAAAGCCGGAATTTTCATAATACTTGGATTTTTAATTGGCAGTTTTATAATGGCAAAATTCGCTAGTGATTTACCGACACAAATACTGTCCAGAATTTTTGGGCTTGCCGCTATTGCGATTGGCGTCAAGATGCTGTTTTTTTAAACATTAATTGATGGAAAAATTAGTTCTAGCATCCAGCTCCATTAGTCGAAGAGATATTTTATCTGAAGCCGGCTATAAATTTATAATTGATCCGAGTAATTACGAAGAGAATATGTCTCTTGATATGTCTCCGACCGAGCTGGCCTTACATTTATCGAAGGGCAAAGCAGACGATGTTGCAACTAGACATAAAAATTCGGTTATCCTAGGCGTTGATAGTTTTGCTGTTTTTGGAAATGAATTGCTCGGCAAACCGCATACAAACAAAAAGGCTAAACAAATGCTTACAATGTTGAGTGGTAATAGGCATTCTTTTATAAGTGGTTTTACTTTAATCGATACAACCGACAATAAAAGCTATTCCGGAGTGGTAGAATCACTAGTTTATTTCAAGGAGTTATCGGCCAAAGAAATTAATCAGTATGTTGAGACTGAAAATGTTCTCGAGGTTGCCGGCGCCTATAAGATACAAGGATTAGGTCAGAATTTGATATCAAAGATAGTAGGCGAGGCGAATAATGTTAGAGGACTGCCGATTAAAGAAATTGCAAAATACTTAAAACTTATTGGTATCGAACCAAGCAAGTAATGCATCTTTAGTAACTAGTTGACAAAATAACAAGCTTATGGTACAGTTGAATAATGATGCAAAAAGAAACAATAAACACAAAAATTGAAATTAACCCAAAAGTTGCCGAGGTTGCCGAAAAACAAAGGCTATATGGTTTAGAGTGGGGTCGTATATATTACGAAAACGAGCAACCTACTAGTACTGAAATTGCAGTCAGAAATCCTGTAGTTTATCTAAATGAAGGTCATCCAGGTAAACTATCTGAGTCTACGAAACAAGAATGGTTTGATTTACTCGATTATAGTAAAGAATTAGTTGATCAAATTGATGGTAATCAAACTGAGTGGGCGAGAAACACAACTGAAATTGAAAAAATCCAATGCCTAATACGGGACGGTAAAATCCCTTCAAGATTCAAAGGAAGTATATCTGACGTAATTATCTGGAGTTCTGATTTATTCACTAGATCAACATCTGAAGTAGCTGGAAACACTGATTATTACTTAGGCAATGTCAATGCCATGGAATCCTGGAGCGCTAAATACCGCAATCGACGAGAACTATCCTCAGTTGATGCCTAAGTAGGTAGGGTCTATTTAATTGTCATTGTGACTGTGATTTTGTTTTTCATAATCACTTCCTACTAATGTTTTTACGCATTGCCCTTGGTTTTTGAACTCAACCGGATTACCTAGATTTTTCCAACCTAAATCCTTGCACTGAGCTACGTTATTAATAGTAGATAGATTTCCGTAGCCAAAGTTACTCCAATCAACACTATAATTGGAACCCAATGAACCGTAGTTGTAGTTATCAAAGATTATTGCTCCTAATTCGACCGACCCTGGAGCTGTACTAGACCCCACCATTTTTCCGTTCACATAGAGATTGAATAAAGTAGTTGTTTGATTATATGAGATGTTAAGTGTATTCCAATTGTTTGTCCTGTAGTTTACATCTTTAAGATTAGTCCAACCTCCGTTGTTATCGTCCCAAATTCTCCAGCCGATAAAATTGTTTGCTCCCCTAGTAGTAAACTCAATAATAGGATAGGCAGATACATTTCCGTTTTGGTCGTAGCCTACACCCCATAGTCCAGATCGTACCGGTATACTTGAATCTGTTAGCCATGAACCGTTAACAAAGAGATCTGCTTGAATGGAAGTCGTTCCACTAGGAAGCGAATGCTGGATTCCTTCTGTCTGATAAAAATGTACTGGATTTTGTTTTGATGTATCTATGTTCATCTGCAGCACATTGGTTCGATTTCCAAACGAAACAGAACTAAATCCACCGGATGGAGCAGTTCGGTCCTGTGTCCAACCGGTTAGTTCAGTGGCAGTGAAAGGTACTTGTGTATACGATGTCACATTTACGGGAGTAGAGACTCTGTCGGCAGTTACCATACCAAGAGTTGTTATCGAGTATCCCGCTACTCCTAAGACAAGACCCATGGAACCTAGTATTACAAAGGATTTGTTTTTGATTTTCGTAATGCCTTTTGTTAGATCATACTTATAGCTCATAACCCCTCCTTGGTTTATATTTTTAAGTATAGCACCACACTTTTAATAAAATTTAAAAACATGGTAACTATAGTCTGTTGATAAAGCCTTAATTAGTCTTGACTAATTTTTGTAAACTTTTCGGGCAATAGAAGCGGACAACCAACCTATAACCCAGCCAAAAAAGACATAAACAGCGGCATGATTTTTAGTATGAATGTGAAAAATTAAACCAATCAAAAACAACAAACCCCATACAATGAAACAAGCGATACTATAGGCTGTATAGTTACTAAATCGTTTCATGAAAACTATCCTTTCCTGTGTATTGTAGTTGAACCTAAAACTAATGCAAAAATGGCAAAAAGTAAGACTATAACAATATCTTTGGTTAATACATGACCCCAGTTTGACATAATTGTTATTTGTTTCATGGCATCGACACTGTAGCTAAGGGGCATAATATCGGCAAACCATTGGAGAGGTTTTGCCATATTATTTCGAGCAATGAACAAACCACAGACTAGCAGTTGGGGAAAAATAAAGGCTGGCATAAACTGGATGGCTTGAAATTCACTCCTGGCAAAAGCACTAGTAAATAAACCTAGTGATGTTCCTAAGAATGATGCAATTACCGCTATTATTAAGGTTTGAATTGTACCGCCTAAAACAGTTACTCTAAGTAGTCCCAGCATAACTCCGGAAGTAATTAAAGCTTGAAATAGTCCGATTAAAGAAAAGGCCAGAGCATAGCCAAAAATGAAATCAGTTTTTGAGATGGGCATAGTCATCAGCCTACTTAGTGTGCCGGAAGATCTTTCCCTTAAAGTAACAATCGACGAAATTAAAAACATCATAATCATCGGAAAGATACCTAGTAACATAGGTGCTATGGAATCAAAAACTTGAGACTGCCCATCAAATACATATTTGAGTATCGTAAGAAGCACTGGTGGAACAATAAAAATCAGGGCGATAGTTCGTTTATCGTGTTTTAACTGGCTTAGGACACGTTTGGTAGTCGATATAGTTCTATTAAGACTCATTCTTTATCTCCAACCAACTTAAGAAAGCTTTCTTCAACGGTTTTTGAGCTAGTTCTCCGCAAAAGCTCTGTAGGGGTTTCAGCTGCGATTATTTTTCCGTCTCTAACTAGTACTAAGTAGTCACATTTTGATGCTTCATCCATCGAGTGGCTAGAAATAATTAAAGTGCTGCCTTGTCTAGATAAATCATTAAATAATAACCATAGTTTTTGTCGTAAAACCGGATCTAAACCAACAGTTGGTTCATCAAGAACAATTAACTCTGGAGAATCGATTAAAGCAATTGCCAAAGACACTCTTTGTTTTTGGCCGCTAGATAGATTATTAACTAAGATATTCGCTTTATCCGAAAGATCGACTCTATCCAGTAATTTTTGTAAAATCTTTTCTGTCTCAGACTTAGAGATTCCCATCATAGTAATAAAGTAGATTAAATTTTCTTTGACAGTTAAGTCAGGATAAATCGATAGCTCCTGGGTCATATAGCTGACCTTGTGTCTTAGTTCTTTTGACCCTGCCCTTTGTCCGAGAACAAAAATCTCACCAGATGAGATTTTTAAGCTGCCGACAATTGCTCTAATCAGGGTAGTCTTACCAGCACCAGATGGGCCGATAAATCCGATTGTTTGTCCTAGCGGAAGCTCAAGATTAATATTTTTAAGTATGCTCAAATTACGAGCTACTGTTATGTTAAGATTGTTTATTTTTACAATACTACTCACAACCTTATAGTAACAAAAAACAGACCACAGTTAAAAATTTGAAATATTAAAGAATTATTATATAATCGTATAAATTGTTAATGTGAGATTTTTATGAAGCGAGAACACATGTATCAACCTACCGACCTAACTATAGTCAGAAATCATCGTCCGGTAACTGGTTTATTTGAAGTTGCTCAAACTATCGGTTTTGAGGCCTGGACTAAACGTATGCCAAACAGAAGTAAGACTGAAATTGAAAATGTTTTTAAACCAAATTCTTTAAAAGCAATCGAAAAACTACAAAAAAATACTTCAAAGAAAATCGGCCGATTTGTATCCATAGTTGCTTTTCAAGGCGACCAACCAATTGGTTACGCCTGGGCCTCAGACGATGTTGGGAATATGAGTCATTTTAAACAGCGAACTAAGCGAATGGCTGGGAAGATAAGCGGTAAAAAACCTTATGCTTGGATTGCACAAATCAATGTTTTACCAGATTATCAGGGAAATGGCATTGGTTCGGCTGTGGTTGATGAATTGTTAAAACCTTTTGATCAAGACCAAAAGGCTTCTAGCTATGTTTTCGATGAAAACCAATTAACCCTGCAATGGTTTAAAAAATTAGGTTTTAATCCAAGACCAGCCGAGCCGGTTGATCCAAATTCAGATCCGAATGGACCTGATCTTTATTTTGGCGACGACGCGAAACATGTTTTGCAGTGGAGGCTAGAAAGCCCTAGCGTCACTAACGTTAGACAGAATATTGCTAAACGTATACTCCCGGAATATGTGGTTGAAGAAAACTAGTTTTTTAAAAAAGACTATAATGAAGTTGTAACAGGAAAAAAAATATGAATATTACGGTTTCTTCAATGAGACATTTGACTATATCCAGTAATTTGGCGACCGTTTTAGGTCTCTTAATTTTATGGGAACTTGTCTGGAAATTAGTAGCTCTATGGCATGCCGGTAGAAATAATCAGTTGGGTTGGTTTCTAGTGGTCGGGATTATTAATACGGCTGGAATCTTAGAAATTATTTATCTTTTATTTTTTCAGATTAAAAACACAGATAGTAAATAAATCTCTAAAATCCTAGAATTTAATTCTATATCTAGAGATAAAGCTGTGCGTATATTTGTTAAGAGATTTTTTTTAATATCAAACCTGACTATACCTATTACCACAGACAATAGTATTAGAACTTCAGTTAGCATTCCGGCCTGCGATCCAACAGACAAATTATAAATAAACCATAGCGGCCTAGGAAAGAGCATTAAAATCCTAATTGTTTTTGGTTGTCTTTGCCATACCGCAACTGCTCCAATGACTTGTGCTATTGCGGGTAAAAAGTCAACAAAACTTTTGGCTGTTAAAACCCCGGCCGACAAAAAAACAATAATAAACAGAAACAGCCAATATGGTTTTCTAGCCCATTTCTTGTATCTTTTATTATAGGCTACATAAACCATACAACCTTCAATTAAATTCATAATTGCCCCTGTCCAGGCATTAAGCAGGCTATAGTGAATGACAAACAATATTATTCCAAGAAACATGTAGAAAAGAATGCTTTTCCGTTTGTTTTTTTGAAAAGACAGGACAACGCTGAGGAGGGCAAGGTACCCGATACTTTGAATTATTACTAGTTGCATTTTTAAAATATATCAAAAGAAATACTAATACAGAAAGCCTAATTGTGTACTTATATTAATTTTATCAACGATATTTTTTTGCTAATTATGCTTGGAGTGCCACCGTAGACGCTATCGCAACTCAGTTTAGGGCTAACCGTACAGTTGGCTATGTGAACCTATTAGCGCAAAGATAACTATTGAGTCCCCGACCATTATGTACAATGCTCGGATATCACCGCTTACGCTCATACTCCAATAACCTTTATACTCGCCTTTGAGCGGATGAACCTTAAGCATGGGTAATGTTGGATCTACAGCGAACAACTGTACCCTCTCATCGAATTGTAGTTGTAGCTTATGCGGCAGTTTCTTATATTGTTTTTTGAATTTTGGCAAATAGCGAATAGTCACGATGGTTATCTTTTAAGGTCAGCAAGAAATTCTTCTACACTATCAAACTCTTTGCTTGCTTTACCGCTCTTGAGTTCAGCTTCCACTTCTGCGATCATCTTTTCTAATTTAGGCGTCATTTGCTCTGGGGCGTACAACTCAATACGTCGAGTTGCTGCGACCTGCCGCAAGTAAGCGTTTACTAACGTACTGAGAGTGAGCCCAGCACTATTAGCAACCTCTTGAGCGGAAGCTTTTACGTCTTTATCTATCTTTACGCTTATAACTGTATTCATACTACAGAGTATATTCTTTGTAGGTGATTCTGTCAACAATTAAGCAAAAAAAGATCTCCGTAGAAATCTTTCATAGTACTTATGCTTGGAGGGCCAGGAGGGACTTGAACCCTCGACACCCTGCTTAAGAGGCAGGTGCTCTAACCAGCTGAGCTACTGGCCCGGTAGTTAAACTTTATCAAAACATCCTAAAATTGGCTATACCAAGCCAACTTTTTTTTAATCTGATAAAATACCAGTTGTATGAAATATTTAAACGGATCAATGCTAGTTGAATACATAAAATCAAGACATCAACGTCAAGTTGATGATTTAAGAATAAATCATAAAACAGTTTTAAAGTTAGCCATTATAGTCACAATTGACAGTCCGGTTACAGAGATATATATGAAGTTAAAAGAGCGATATGCAGAAGACATTGGCGCGAAGGTTGAAATTTTCCGTACATCAATTGACGAAATAGAAGCACTCGTAGATTCTTTAAACCGTAATGATTTGATTCATGGCATCATAATTCAATTACCTTTAGCCGATATTTCTAAAACCGACCAAGTTGTTAATCTAATTGATCAAAATAAGGATGTGGATGGGCTTACTCATGATTCTAAATTTGATCCGGCTACACCCAAGGCAATTTTATGGTTACTGGCTGGTTACAATGTAGATTTCTTAGGTAAAAAAATATTGATAATCGGAAACGGCAAGCTAGTTGGAGCTCCACTGAGTAAAATGTTGATTGATTCGGAATATGATGTAACTACGGTAGATGAATCCGTTAAAGACCTAAAAACCTTAACTTTAGAATCCGATATTATTATTACGGCTACTGGAAAACCTCATTTAATTACCTCAGATATGATTAATCCAAAAACAGTAATAGTTGATGCTGGTGTTGCGAGTGATAATAATAAAACCGTCGGTGATGTTGATGAAGCAGTCTATCAAAGAGATGACTTAGTAATTACGCCAACAAAGGGCGGTGTAGGACCTCTAACCGTTTGCGCTCTTTTCGATAATCTTATATTAGCGGCTAAATCACTTAGTAATTAGCTGTTTTTTGACAAGTTCAGTGACTTGTCTTGGTGTCATATCAGCTTTTAATATAACTGCATTAACACCAAGTTTTCTAACTGATTCCGGAATCTCTTGCTCGCCCATGTTAGTTAAAACTATAACCTTTAAGTCTTTGCCGAATGAAGTTGCTCTTAACTTTTCAAGCATTATGTCGCCATTCATTTCAGGCATCATCAGATCTAAGAGTACGATGTCCGGCCGCATTTCGTCGATTAACTGTAATCCAAGCTTTCCATTCTCGGCAATTTCAACGTCATAGCCTTCAGCCTCAAATTTAAATCGATACATTTGAGATATAATCTGATCGTCTTCTACAATAGCGACCTTGAACATATTATATTTAAACTACCACGATTCATCTTAAAATAAAATACTTATTTTAATAGATGTTCTACGATGTCGAAAACTTGCTGTGGAGTGTGATTGGCTTTTACTACATAACCAGAAATATTCAGGAATCTCAAAATGGCCGGAGCTTCGTCTTTACCTATGTTTGTTAGTATCAATACTTTTATATCTTTGCCCCATTCCTGTTGACGGACTTCCTCAAGCATTTCTTCGCCATTCATTTCTGGCATCATTAAATCTAGAAGTATCATATCCGGATTAAAATTTTGAGTAACGATTAAGCCCGTTTTACCGTCTTTCGCGGATTCAACATTATAACCCCCAAGCTTAAATTTATAAGTGTAGAGGTTTCTAATTGGTTCTTCGTCGTCGACGATAAGTATCTTTTTATTTTTCACTATCATTGACATTATAGTTAAAATACGGTAGAATGTAAAAAGTTCTTTTAAAAACTAAATGCACTCCAAAAAGTATATTTTTGGGGTGCATTTTTGTTTTTATAGATAGGTTAATTAATTTTATTTATGAAGATAATAATTTCAGACGGTACGGGCGAGGGCCCAAATTCACTGGCTGCATTTGATGCTGCTTTGATTGACGCTAATATAGCTAATTATAATTTAATAAAATTGAGTTCGGTTATACCGCCAAACACCGAGCTTATATTGGACAAGACCAAAATCCAAGAGAATATTCAGCAGAATTGGGGTAATAGATTATATGTAGTTATAGCCGAAGCTTACGCCACTATACCCGGCGAAGAAGCCTGGGCAGGATTAGGGTGGGTAATCGACTCTGAAGAAAAAAAAGGTTTGTTTGTTGAACATCACGGAAGTAGTCGATCAGAGGTTGAGAGCGACATCAATTTAAGTCTTAAAACCTTAACTACCAACAGAGGAATGATTGCAGGTAAGTTTAATATTAAATTATCTCATATTGTTTGTAAGGATAAACCTGTTTGTTCTGTTGCAGTAGCAGTATATAAATCCGAGAATTGGTAAAACTATGGATGAAATTTTTAATACTAAAAATCTAAGAGAAAATATTGATAACTCTGGAGAATTCTTTGATTCTAAACCACTAGTAAGTTATGAGCGGAGTAGGCTAGCAACACTGGCCTTGAGTTCTGTGGCTTTGATAGAGATTTTACCAACCAATGAAATAATAAGAGGGTCTTTGTTCGGTGTATCTGAGTTAATCACCCGAAATCCTATTTTAGGTGGTCTCGTACTTGGCAGTTCAACATTTACAATAGAGGCGCTTGGAGGTTATGCAGCCGCTAATTTACTTAATTCTGGTGAAAGTCGAAAAATAATTGAAAAGGCTAATATTAAGTTCAGTAAACTCAAAAGTTTTCATAATAAAGAAAACAGCTCTTTATTGTCTAAGGCAGGTATAAGTTTATTGGGCGGTACTGTTGTTGGAATGGTATTTGAAAATACAAAGAACCCTGATCTAACTTATCAAAACAATCGTACTTACAACATTATAACGTCAACTTGGTTAGGAATCTCTACTTCCGTTCTTGGATTCATGGCCTCAGAAGGTATTAAAAATGGAATCTCTGAACCTGGAAATGTTGCCAAAGCTGCTGGTGGCCTTGTTGTTGCAGGTTCATTGTATAAGCTAACGAAAAATAAAATACGTAACATTTCTAAGAAAAGAAAGAAATACTAAAGGTGATTTTATGGTAAGAGAAACACTCATTGATACAAAGGCTCAACGTTCTGAAGTTGATATATTGGGTGATGTAACAGTTAGATTAGATTATGACCCAGTTAGTTTGGTGATTGCGCAAGAATTTGAACAAAAGGTATGGCATGACGAAAATTACGGAAGCCTAAGTGATTATGCTGGTTTTATAGCAAATTCTAGAACTTTTACCGCTTTTCAAAACGAGGAATGTGTTGGTATAGCCAGGCTTTTTAGCGGTGTAGCTGAATTACCTCCTTTTTTAACAGAGATGCCATTTTACGACGAGGATCAGAGACAGAAGTTGATGGATTTCGGAAGAATAGGTCTTTTAGAAGAATTTGGAACAATAGCAGTTGCGAAGAGAATGAGAAAACTCTTTGTTTTTGAAAGATTAGCACGACTTGCATACAGAGATTCGTACTCTAGAGACATAGAGTATTGGGGTGTAATCATGGAACCAGAACGAGTCGAAAGTATGAATAAGCATTACGGTTTTACATTTCAAAAACTTGGTGATACGGTTTTTTATCAAGGTGGTGATTGTGCTGCTCATGTAATGAACCTGGAAGAGGTGTATAGAAATGTTCAGGAAACCCAACCTGAAATTTTCGAATGGTTCTGCAAAGAACCACTACAAAAATAAATAGGTTATGGTTATACTGAAAGGTAAATGATCGGATTTGTCCTCATATTTACCTTTGTATTAACATTAATTCTGTTTGGGTTAATCTTATATTCAAATTATAGAGCAGCAAATAATATCTGGTTAAGTCTGTTCTATCTGGGAGGTTCTAGTTGGATATTGGCTAACATATTAACCAATTATTCTTCGAACGCCAGTAAGTACTTACTTTTTTCGAGACTTACGTCAGTAGGTGCTGGACTAATGAGCTACGCTTTTTTGAATTTTTGTATTTCGTTTCTAAACAAAGATAATAAAATATTTGATTATCGTAAGATTATTCTTTTTATACCGATTTTATTTTTATTTATTATCGGTCAGACGAAATTTTATATTGAATCAGCAACAGCTTCTACATTTAAAGCTGGTTTTGCTTACTATTTCCTATTTTTAATTTTAATATTGTATTTCTCGGCGGGGTCATTTTCTCTTGTAAAAGAATATAGGAGGACCAGGGGTAGTAGAAAAAACCAAATATATCTTATTCTTGTAGGTTTTTGGTTGAGCGTTATACCAAGTATTTTATTTGAGGTTGTTCTACCATTATTTAATATATTTAAATATGTTTCTGTTGCTCCGTCGATGAGCATATTTTTTGAAATCTTTACTTTTATCGCAATTTTCCGGCATAAATTATTGGATGTAAGAGTACTTTTGGCAAAGTACTTTACCTATGTACTATCTTTGTTGTTTATCATGATTCTATATGGTTTTATTCTTTTATTTTCCGCAAAATTTATTTTCAACATAGCTATTTCGTTTAAACTCGAGATAGTCTTAATCTCAATTGTTTCAATAATATCGCTGTCATTTACTAAGATACAAAAATATTTCTCTAGAATTTCGAATCAAATCTTTTACCAAGATTCTTACATACCCCAAGAATTCTATGATAGTATCAATAAAATTATTTTAAACTCTGATGATATTACTAGTTTAATCAAGGATTTGACTAACAAAATACAGGAAAATTTCAAATGTTATTTTGCTGGCGTGGTAATTGATTATGACAAAAAACTTTCAAGTTATAAACCATCTTCAAATTTGGCCGAAGAGGATGTAAAAAAAATAAGTTATTTGATTTCGTCAACAAAACAACAAGTATTGATCACGGATTTATTGAGCGAGGTAAGAGAACTAGAATTAAAAGAATTCCTTATTCAAAAAGAAATTAGTCTAATAGTTAGACTCTCGCAAAAGAAAGGGATAAATGGTCAAAATCAAGGTTATGTTTATTTAAGCAATCGTAGGAGCGGCAATCAATACAATTCTTTAGACATTTCAGTTTTAAATGTTGTTATAACTGAATTTATAACTGCAGTTGAAAAACTGTTAAATGTAGAGGAAATAAAAAACCTTAACTTAAACCTTCAAGATAAAATTAATGCAGCCACCTCAGATCTTAGAAGATCCAACGAAAAACTTAGACAACTAGATGAATCAAAAGATGACTTTATCTCTATGGCATCTCATCAGTTAAGAACACCACTAACTAGCGTTAAGGGATATTTAAGTATGGTACTTGAAGGAGATGCTGGAAAAATAACTAA
>JAJXVX010000027.1 GCA_021781915.1 bacterium | reverse complement strand
GTAATAGCAAGACTTACTTGAGCGTCGTTTGGAGAAGATGGGATTGGATTATAGGCGACAGAAACTATATTCCCGTTATATATTTTCATTGATCCGGCGACTTCTTTTAGTTGAGTAGTTAAGGCTGGATCGAAAGGAATTGTTGCTCCTGTTCCAGGAGTACATACACCGCTAATTTCAGCGCATGGATTGGCGTTGTTTACCGTCCGATCAAACGAGGTTAAATAATCATAGGCGTGATAAATCTTACTCCCGCTAGATTGAGTTGCGTCATATTGTATGTTCAGAGTATAGGTATTACTGCCCGTAACAAGATTTTGCATAGTTGCGACAAAGGGAACACTATCACCTTCTTTGTAGTTAGAGTTGTTGCTGTTTAAATCCCCATTTTGCCATCCTGGCGATTTGCTAGAATTACCCCATTGATACAAACTAAAGTCACCTGACGAAAGCGCATTAACTGTACCAGCTAAAAAACTAACTGGAAACAAAATTTGAGTTGATAAAAATAAAAGAACGACCACCCAAGACTTGAGCCGTCGTAAATGCGATATATAGCGTTCACCCATAACCATCTCCTTAGATTGTTAGGAGAAACATGCTACGGTTTCGCTATTGGCTAGCATACATCTAAGCGACCAATTCGTTGATGTATGTTCAAACGCCTAAAACATATTACCCAATTTAAATTAATGCACTAACCTTGTTAGCAAGACCTAAACTAGTTACTATAACTAATCTGGCATGTCTAAAACATGCTAAAGTCTCCACTAACTTGTGTTTTTGACCACCGCACTTTTTGTTAATTTGAATTTACAATTATTTAGCACCACATGCAAGCATAAACTTTATTAAATCGATAAAATAATGACTTATCAAAAAAAATAATGGTGGTATTATGGCTTAATGATTGGTAAGTTCCTGAAAACTAAATCTCGACTACGTTTGTTTAATGATTTCCTGACTTTAGTACTTATCGTACTAGCACTGTATATTTTTGCCCTGCCACTAATACCTCAACTTAGCTGGTACAACACCAAGCCAACGCCCATAGCTCGATCTCATCAACATGTCGTAACACCACAGCAAGCTGTCGTTTATCATCCGTCTGGGAATGAATTAGTAATTCCATCAATTAACTTAAACCAACACATTTTCACCGGTACCAGTATATACACAGTTAATCTTGGTGTTTGGATGAGACCAAACGGATCAACTCCAGATAAGGGTTCCAATACTATATTCGTCGGCCATCGTTTTACCTACACCAACCCCAGAGGAGTATTCTACTTTTTGGGCAACATACATATCGGTGATAGCATTGTGGTTTACTGGCAGAATAAAACTTATATGTATCAAGTCAATCAAATTAAAGTAGTTGTTCCAACAGACACAACTGTCGAAGATCCAACCAATACCCCAATTATTACCCTTTACACCTGCACTCCACTATGGAGTCTTAAAGATAGATTAGTTATTATTGCCAGTGAGGTAAGTGTCCAATGAAAGAATGGCATCGAACAATCATCTTAGTAATTTTAATTATCATAGCTGTTGGTTTTGTGATTTATCTTCGGACTTCGTATGATAATCACGCTTTAATAAACTTAACCAGATAATTAAAGATTAGTCCCTAAAGCTTCTTCGATTTTATTAAGGTCTTTAATCAATATATCTTTTCGGCCAATCTCGATTAGACCAATTTTTTTCAATTTATTTAACTCATGACTAACAGTCTCTCTTGAAAGACCTGACCTTTTAGCTAATTCATTCTCTGACATAGAAAGTATTAGGCTACCATCTTTTTGTTTTACACCAAAACGTCGGCATTCAATAGTCAGCTCAAAAAGTACCCTTATATATCCAGTGCTAGTCATCAGATGGGCCATTCGCCTCTGAATACCGCTTGATCCCGATAACAACCGACTAACGAGATTAAATGACACATCGCCATTGGCTTTAATAAATTCAAGCACCTCCTCGACCGGTGCCAAGCGAGCCTCAACCGGACCTAGGCTATCAAAAAAATATAAATTTGCGGTTTTATTAATAATCCAGCTAAGCGGGAAAAAAGAACTTTCCTTAAATACATTGACCACTACTTCTGTGCCATTGTTAGATATATCGTACTGACGAACATTACCGCTAACTAAATAAAAAGCATAGTTAGGATTATCGCCACCATGGATAATAATCTGGTTTGCTTCGAATTTTTTTAGAGGATAGTGAGAGAAAAACTCATCAACTTTTTTTAGTACTGGATCTTTCACGAATACACCCCTTTTCCTCTTTAAGTATACACCGGAAAGTCAATGATTTAATTCATTGTTAAGTACTTCATAGACTAACGTTGTTTAAAGATAAATAATAAAGATATCGTAAATGGAGGAAAAATATATGGAAGATGAGGTGAAACAAAAAAAGACTTAAAAAATATATTATTTAGTTTAGGAGGGTTTACACATGGTCAGTCCACGAAGCCGTACAATGTGGGATAGATTCGATTATGATGACTCGGACGCCAGTTACGCCTACCGAAAAATGATTTCCAGAATCAGACGAAGAGCCGATGCGCTTCAAGCTAGACGCTGGAAAAAGTTAAGTCATCACATGAACATCAATCCTTTTATAGATAGTAATGTAAGACACGGAGGAGGTTTGTTATGAAACTTTCATGGAGAGACATAATCACTAGTCTGCTAGTAATTGGCGGAGGTGCCATAGTCTGGGCTAAATATTACAGTTACTCATGGGCGATGGTCGGAAGCTGGCGATCAGCTACAGCCATCATAGCTCTGGGCGGTGTGCTTTTGTTCGCTTTTACCAATTTTGATTTTAATAACTTTAGTATCGCTAATGTTATTGAGATGATTTTGGGAGGAGCTGCCTTAGTCCTGGCTGTTTGGGGTATGACGGTCGTTAGTCACGCTGTCTTTTATTCTCTAGCAGCAACGCTCGGAGTAACTTGGTTAATAGATATTGCTAGACATGTTCGTCACACTGCTGTTGAAGGTGGTACGCAGGGTAGTAGCACAACTCACGCTGCACCAGTTCATTAGAACCAATCAAGAGTAGTGCAATAAATTAAGCGGAGGAGGATTTTACTATGCAATTAGTTAGAACCAATCCACTCGCCGATTTGGAGAGAATGGAAAAAGATATAGATAAATTATGGCAAAACGGCTGGGGAATGTTACCTTCGTCATTTTCATCGTTTGTCGATCAGACAACAATGGACCTATACGAAGAAGATGGCAAACTAGTCGCCGAAGTTGCCTTGCCTAATTTTAGTAAGCAAGAAATCAGTGTCAATGTTAATGGAGATGTTCTGGAAGTCTCGGCCAAACATCAACAGAAAGAAGAGGAAAAAAATAAGAGACGATACTACTTCAGAGAAAGTAATAGTAGTTATTTAAGAAGAGTCACTCTACCTGAAGAGGCTAATAGCGATAAAATAGATGCTAAGTTTGATAACGGCGTACTAAAAGTAAGCATGCCACTTTCATCTACACCCAAGATAAAAGCCAAGAATGTAGAAGTAAAGTAAGGACAACGCTTTATGATCTACCTAAACCGCCAACAGGCAGGCATTCTACTAGCCGAAAGATTAAGTCACTACAAGGAGGATGGTGACGTAGTGGTCTATGCCCTGCCTAGAGGCGGAGTAGTAATTGGAGCCGAAATCGCCGAAGAGCTTGATTGCCCTTTCGGCGTTATTTTAGTTAGAAAGATTAGCCACCCTTTTTGGGCAGAATATGCGATTGGAGCAATCGCTGAACATGATCAACCCATCTACAATTTGACCGAAATTTCGTCAATAAACAAAGCCTGGCTAAAGAAATCTGAAGACAGCGCTCGGCTAATAATTAACAATAGGCGAAAGCTATATTTTCCGAAAAACTATAAGGCTCCTGCAATAAAAGACAAGATCGTTATCTTAGCCGATGATGGCATCGCCACTGGCTATACAATTAGAGCCGCTCTTCACTATATAAACAAACACCAACCTAAATATGTGGTAGTAGCAACTCCCGTAGCATCGCTCGAAAGTATTGATTTAATAAAAAATTATTCAAACAGAATAGTTATTTTAGATAAACCAAAGAATTTTTTAGGTGCTGTTGGATTACACTACCGAGAGTTTAATCAAGTAAGTGACGAAGAAGTTAGACAACTTCTCGGGGAGGTGATTTATGATACAAAGCAAAGTGAGACTACCAAGACTAGACAACATAGTCTGGCTTGAACAATTAGCTCAACCATTCCCGACTTCAGCCGGTAAAATCAAGCAGATTGCCACGACTTGGGAGTTTAGTAAGATTACACTAAATTTCTTGGATCAGTTTGATAATAACGAAATTTTTGACAGCGGTGAGGATTTTTTTAATCGTTGTAGCGAACTAGAGCTACTGATCCGCGAAGAGGCTAAAATGCCAAAAGAGAATTTAAGAAATCCACTAGATTAATCTTTTAAGTCAGGAGGGGCTATGAACAGTTTTCCGTCCAAAGCACAACTTACGAAATTGAAAAGTTTTAAAACAACGCCAAATTGTCTGAGTATTTATGCGCCTTACATCGATCCTAATAATCGGTCTAATCCCAATTTGATTGAATTTAAGAATCTTTTCAAACAAGCAAAAAAAGACTTAAAATTAGTCAAGGTCGACAAAGCTTCGATTGATAAAATGCTCCGTCCGGCCAACCTGATTTTAGATAGCCATGAATTTTGGCCAGCTAAACATACCGGTTTAGTTTTTTTCATTCAGGCTGAGTTTTTTGCTTACTATCATGTTCAGGACAGGACAATGCCCCAGTTAATAATTCTTAAAAAGGGTTTTGAACTAAGACCTCTTGAAAAAATTATCAATCAAAATGTAAGCTACTTTCTATTAGCCCTAAACCATAAAAATGTTCAACTCTATAAAGGCGACCGTTATCAGCTAAAACCGGTTAAATTAAAGAATTTTCCGATCAACATGAAATCAGCTCTTAATATAGATGAATATCCGAAATGGCGCCAAAAACACGAGATTGCTCCGTCATACCTAGGTAAAGGTTCTGAGGGTGATCACGGTCAATACAATATTCATGAAACCGATAAAATCATGTTAGTTAACTTTTTTAGAATTATCGACCAAAGGCTTCATCGATACTTGCAACGAAATCGTAAACCACTTATTGTAGCCGGAGTTGGTTATCTTATTCCTATCTATCGTAAAGTAAATACATCACCCTACTTAATACCAGGTAACATTAAAGGTAATTTGGAATACACCGATTTAAAAAAGATTGAAAAACTTGCCTGGCCACTAATCAAGAACTACCACCAAACACTCCTTGGTTGAAAATAATTTATCAATAAAGCAGTTACTTTTATTGTAATTGCTTTATTTTAATATCGGATTATAGTTAAGTTTATAGGCTGAAATAAAAACTAAAATGAAATATTCTGGTTTAGAAATAGAACCTCAAGCGAATCAAACAGACAATAGCCGTTTGATGCAGTTAGACGAAACAGGCTCAAAATATTTATCAACCGAGCAAGACCACCTACGTCAATTCAATCAGACATTCGAATCTTTACTGGCTAATTATGAAAAACCAGCTTCGGCCGGTTGGTTAATTAAATTTCATGAATTACCGAGAGATAAAGTAGCTTACAACGCCAGTAAGACCTTCATGGTGGACGAAAAACCGCATATGCTAGTCCGAATCGAAGGCAAAAGAGCCGATCAAGAATTTACATCAAAACTTGCTATTTATGAAGTTAGTCCAGACAGACGGGATTGTTATCCATCGGCCATCTCTAATCTCGAAGAATTAACTAATATTAAGGTGACTCAAGATCCTTCAATTTCTTTTGTTCGGAATAACTGGGTGATTTCGTGGGTAGAAGTTGAGCCGAATGATGTCGATAATCCAGATAAAGGCTGCACTTTCCGATCTGTGACAGCTATAGGAGAAAAACTCAACAGCCTTAGAAGATTAGTTGAATCAGATACAGATACCAAGGGTGTCCGTTACGTCGAACTTTTAGATGGTCGGATAGGCGTTACGTCTAGACCGTCAAAAGATGGAAAATACAGCATAAATTTTTCAATCGCCGATTCCTTCGAAGAGATCGACAGCCAATTTTTAGCTAACTCTAACCCGATTCGAGGACTTGATAGTTTAATTATTAATGATGGTCCACTTAAACGATGGATTGGTCCCAACGACATG
>JAJXVX010000026.1 GCA_021781915.1 bacterium | reverse complement strand
GACGGTCTACACTTGTGACAAGTGGGATGGTGAGCCAATTGAATCAGAAGAAATGGCTCCTAAGTGGTTTAATATCAGTGAGATACCTTACCATCAAATGTGGTCAGACGATTACTATTGGCTACCTGAAATTCTAGCCGGTAAGAATTTTACGGCTAAGTTTTTATTTGATGATAAGGGAAATATAAAATATCACTCGATTTCCCATATATAATATTAGTGAATTTAGGTAGCCTAGCTAGTTATTTAATCTAAAACTACAAAATAAGGCATAGAAAATCATCACACGTTAATCATCGTTGATTTATTCTATAGAAATCGAGCGATTAGCTGTTAATAGTATCTAAAAAAATAAAACGGCTCTACTTAAGACCCGGAGGTTGGTGCGCATAGCCTACTTCCATTGAATTTGGATCAACTAACAGACCCGATTTATTTAAATGAGCAAATTCAGTCTTTACATGTCCAGCCGATGCCGGTTGTTTAATAATAACTAACTGTTCAGCCACAGTAGCCGGAACTTTCTGATTATAGTCTAGGCCTTCTGACTGAGAATAAGCCCAATATGTATTTTTTCCGTCTTTGATGACTATTGGGTTGCCTTTAGCTGTTTCGACGGCTCCAGGCAGATTAACTGGTTTACTCGTTACTCTTGCCATGCCGCCAGCTTCAAGGCTGTATATCTGTTTTACTAAATTGTAAAATGGTGGTTCTGGAATTGCCTTCTCGATTGTTTTATTATTGTGTGGATTCAACTGTGAAGCACCTGCCTCAGAAGAAAGTCCACTGCCTAATGTAGCAATTGCCATTGCGGCTACGACTGTTTTGCCAAGATTACTCTTAGTCCGACTGTTTATTATATTTTTTTCTAGGTTGTTTTTGTTTTTTTCATTCATAGTTACTACATAATACAACTTTATTGGTTTTATGTCAATAAGATTGTGCTATTCTAATAGTCCTGTCAGAGTGTCAATATCTATGATTTAACCATGGAGAATAATAAAAATGTATTTGGTACACCTTCCAGTTTCCGCTTGGAACCGCCTCAAGAGTGAGTTGCTCCATTGGCACGAGACTTTTGAATTATCACCTCTGCCAAGTCCAGCACAGCAACGTATATATATGCTAAGTCCAGATGCATTTATTCAATTAGATGATTGGGTAAATTCATTCAGTACGTTGTGGAATGATAGGCTAAACAAACTCGATGAACATCTAAAGACAATTAATAAGAAAAGATACAGCAATGACACCGATTAAAGAAATAGAATTTGAGAGAACATATGATGCTCCCATAGAAGTAGTCTGGCAAGCTTGGACCGACCCAGAACAGCTTAAGGAGTGGTAGGACCCAGACAATGTCAGCATCCCTGAATGCGAAGTAGACTTACGTGTTGGTGGGAAAATTTATATTGTTATGGAAGCTGGAGAAGTGATGGGCCCCTACAAAGGCACTAGGTGGCCGATGGAAGGAAATTATACGCTGGTTGAAAAGAATTCGAAGCTGGCGTATACAGTAAAAGCCTGGACTGAAAGCCAAGAAGAAACTACCGAAATTGACCAGACTAACGAGCTTACTCTGTCCGACGATAATGGCAAGACTAAACTTAAACTAAAAGCCACAATAAATAAGACAGAACCAGATGCTAAAATGGCGATCGAAGGTATGCAGATCGGCTTTACTCAACAACTTGATAAGCTCAGCAAGTTTCTTGAAAAATAGTAAATTTCGGTAAAAAGCTACAATAATTTTCGTACTACTAGCAATGTTACAACAATACGGGGTTAATATAGCCAACGAAGCAGTTCATAGGTGTATCTCCGTTGCTTATAGGCTAGATTATACAAAGTTTTCAGGCGTTAATGCAGGCACAGCACTTTGAGCGAAGTCTTTGATGTTACGAGTAACTATAGCTGATGCTTTACAATCTAGAGCAGCTTGCTCAATAACAGCATCTTCGTAATCACTTATGCTACTTTTCAGTGCACTTTCTAAAATATTATCGGACGTAGCAATTACAGAGAATGTACTTAGCAACCAACTAATATTACGTCTTATTTCTTCTTTAGGCACTTTGGCATGTTCGAGTAGATAGGCAAAAGTTGTTACTATGTGCCCACTAATAAACACGGTGTATCCATTAGAGTTCTTTTCTAAAATTGCTTGCGAAGCCTTATAGCCTGCTCGTTCAAGAAGCACGTCTAGTATAACGTTTAAATCAACGAGAATATTTCTCTGCATAAATGGTCTTAATGGCTTGTTTTGAATCATTGATTGAATAATGCTTAAGAGACCCAACCATACTGGCGATACTTGGCTGATTTGCTTTGTCGGATTTAATTTTATGCTGTCGCAGATATTCAGAGAACATACCCGAAACAGAAATCCTATTAGTTCTAGCTTGTTTGTGTGCAAATTCCGCTAAATCTTCATCTATACTAAGTGTAAGTTTAGTTTTCATACGTATATATTAACAAATCATACGTACAATAGCAATACGGTAAATGCCTGAAGGATTCGAACAGATTAACTTTGTAGGTTTCGATAGATATAAATTTCAATTGGTACACCCGACAGGATTCGAACCTGTGACCTCTGGCTCCGCAAGCCAACGCTCTATCCAGCTAAGCTACGGGTGCATATTTTTTTAGATTATCCTAACCTATTATATAAGATATACTTGTATAAATGGAGAGGTCGCATAGTTGGTCTAGTGCGCTACACTCGAAATGTAGTATGGGAGCAATTCCATCGAGGGTTCAAATCCCTCCCTCTCCGCCAAAAAAACTATTTATTCTGAGAAATTCTCTCATTTAGTTTAATAAAATTTTGTGATGGAGATATTGGCTTGGTGTCGGGATTCTTTGGGGTCTTATTTTTTTTATTCTTGTGAATAAATCTTATCACTATGATTAATAGAGTTAAGATAACAAAAAATACCACGTACAAAACCAAGAACTTATTTAAGCCATTTTTGAAGTCATTGAAAAAATAACTCATCAGTTTTAAAATCAGGTCCGAATTTGAATTATTAGAAATAATCGGCATTTTTTGCAATGAACGAAACAGCGGATTAACCAATAATCTGATTGCTATCAGAGCTAGGGTCGCGATGACTAAAGACTTGAATATAAATTTGATTAAACGAAAACCAAAACCTAACACGATTATTGATAAAAGTAGAATAGCTACTACTGCGATCAGCAAATATAGAGGCGCTTTCATTACAAGCTGAAAACGACTGGGCAGATTTGAGTACTGTTCATAGTATGGTTTTGAGGTGCTTGAAGTATTCAAAAAGGAAGATAAATTGTCCTGATTGATTGTCTGGTAATTAGCGAGAGTGGCGTTGGAACTTAAGAGATTAGAGAAATTACTCTGACAAGCAGACATAGTTGATAGTCTATAAATGACTAGCTGATTACAAACAGCGACCGCTGAAGGCGAACTAACTAAATTACTAATTATGCTACTTTTTACTGAAGATAAATTAATTAAAAAGCTAGGCTTAGGTGTCTGACCATTTAACCAAGCATAGTTTGAGTCAACGACGCTATTTACTGTTTGGTAAAAAAACTGTTGTGAGACGGCAGATTTTACGCTCTGGTCAACTTCACTGGATGTAATATTTGGTTTAACCTGGAAATTGGAAGAATTAAGCCCATCGCTAATCTGGGTAGTCAAGTTGTTTACGACAATACTATAAAGATCAGCCTGTTTTAACCATGATTTGATTTTTACGGACGAGCCAAGATCGGATTTTAAAAGGAATACCAACGGTAAAATTATTAAGCAGACTGTTAGTAGTGCTCCAAAAATAATTGAGTATAATTTTCTAATAATCTTAAATGCCACTTGTCTGCCCTCGCTATAAACTGGTTATGTAGTTTATAATAAGACTAAGTTATGGAAAACAAAACTATTTTCGATTTAATAATTGAAGGCAGTATACCCAGCTTCAAGCTATACGAAGACGATAAGGTTCTGGTGATTCTGGATATTAATCCAATTAATAAGGGTCATAGCTTGGTCATTCCAAAGGCTAAATCAGTTAACTTTACGGATCTAGACGACGAAACTTACTCTTACACCACTTGTATAGTTAAAAAAATTGCTGATAAATTAATGAAAACCTACGAGCCTCCAAAAATTGGCGTGATTATTGAAGGATTTGAAGTTCCTCATACTCATATTCATGTGTTTCCGGCCTATTCAGCAGAAGATTTTAGAAAAAACCCAGAAGATAAGTTAAAATTAACCGATAAAGAAATGGCAAACATAGCAGAAAGCCTTAGGATAAATTAATGACATCATTCTTTATTTCAATAATATTAGCCATCGCGGCGGTTTCTTTCATGTATAACAAGGTTACGACGAGACGAGGCATTCTCGGAAAACAAATGTATCAACTCCTAGTCGTATCATTTTTTATTGCTTTAATTGTTAGCTATACCCTACTCCATTTTGCATTAGGCTTAAAATAAGCTGTTTTTTAGATTAATTTTGTTTAACTAAGTCTTAAAAACTGGTATTATATGGCTATGAGTGGTGGAAAAATTGATTCTAGTGAGAAGGTGCTTGGCAAAAAACTACAAAAAGCTAGGCAATTCGCCGGACTAACACAACAAGAGTTATGCGCCAAGGCAAATCTAAGTTACTCTACCCTAGCTAAAATTGAACGGGGCGCCATTAGAGCACCATCAATTTTCACGATTGAATCAATTGCCGATGTCTTAAAATTAAGTCTAGACGAATTAATAGGCCGGAAAACACCAAACAGTATTTCTTACAGAAAAAATAAAAATGGCGTCGAATTTATTTACTTTGATTTGAACGGCTGCTTAGTTCGCTTTGCCGAGAGAGCCTTCTCGCTAATTGCTAAAGATTACGCAACTTCAACCGACATTATAGAATCTGTTTTATGGCGTTATAACGACGATGTTAATAAAAATATTCTGTCGTTAGACGATTTTAACAGAATACTGGCAAGCACACTGGGAATAGATAAAATTAACTGGGCTGATTACTATCTAAAAGCTGTTGAGCCAGTTACTTCCTTAATTAATTTAATGGAGTGGGCGGCGGAAAATTACCACATTGGACTGATGACAAATAGTATGCCCGGAATAGTAAACGGCATGTTTCAAAAAGGTTTACTGCCGAAATTAAATTACGACGTTATTATCGATTCTTCAGTAATCGGGCATGTTAAACCAGAAACAGAAGCTTATAGAATTGCGACTGAAAATAGCAAGATGAGTCCTGAGAAAATACTACTAATTGATGACACTAAGGCCAACTTAATTGCCGCGGAAAAATATAATTGGAAGACGATGTGGTTTGATTATGCTAGACCAGAGGAATCGACCGAAGATATTAGAAACAATATTGAGCCAATTGTCTAAGCTGTAAATCTTTCTTTTTCTTGATTCAAACTAGTTAGATATCTTTTTTCCTCTTCAAGATTATTCTTGGTTTGTTCAATTAATTGTTTAGGAGCCTTGGCAATATAATCCTGGTTGTCTAGTCGATTAGACAATAATTTGATTGAATTTTCAGATTTAGTTATCTTGTCAGATAAATTACTCAAATAGTTGCTGATCGTGAACTTATCTATATCAAGCCAACAATCAAACTTAGTTGAAGTTAGATAAAAGCCGTTTCCATCACTTACTTCACTTACATCTTTAAGAAATGCCAGTCGTTTAATTATGTCGGCGTTTTGGCTAATGACTGGGTTTGGTTTGTAGTAAAGTGTTAGTCCGTTAGCAGAAGTTTTCTTAACTATATCTCTTGACTCTATGATAATATTTTTAATCTCCTCGAAATTAACCTGTTTTTGAAAATCAGGGTTGGGGAGATTTAAATAAGTCTCTGACGCTAAGGCTTGATCACTGTTAATCTCCAAGGTTTGCCAAATAGCTTCAGAAACAAACGGCGCAAACGGATGAACTAATCTTAAGATTGATGTGAAAGTTTCTAACAATAATTCCCTGTTAAGATATTGTTTGGAGAATTCGACATACCAATCGGCATAATCGTTCCAGACTAATCTGTAAAGGATATCGAATGCTTCCCAAAAATTATAATTATCTAGCAATCTGGCAATCTCTAGCTGGGCAGTATTAATCTTTGCCACAATAAAGTTGTCAGCATCGGATTTAAGTTGGAGGGGCTCGAGGGGTTGATTGAGATCAACAGCCCCTTCAATAAACCGAGCAATATTCCAAAGTTTGTTACAAAAGTTTCGGCCAGCTAAAACCTTATCAATTGAAAAAATCTGATCATTCCCTGGACTAACTCCTGTTATCAAGGCAATTCTTAGAGCATCGGCACCATATTTATCAATAATATCGATTGGATTAATGATTGATTCTGGTCGGGATTTGCTCATTTTTTGACCATCCGAAGTTCTAACTAGTCCATGAAGATAAACTTGCTTAAACGGAACCTGGCCGGTCATGAAAGTAGTCGATAATATCATTCGAGCAACCCAGAAGAAAATAATATCCCAACCGGTTTCAAGAACATTAGTCGGATGATAAGTTTGAAAATCTAGGCTTTTTTTAAGTAAATCTTCAAAACTCAAATCAAGATTAGACGAAA
>JAJXVX010000025.1 GCA_021781915.1 bacterium | reverse complement strand
TTCTACACTATATCGCTAGTACTAATTATTTTTAATCTGATATACGTAAAATCTGTTACAAAAAGAATGTTGCAACCTTTGAGGTTCTTGTGGCAAACTTTAGCTCACCTAAATCAAAACTCTGCAATTGAAAAACCTGATTTTAATAAGTTAAAAACTGCCAAAGATTTGACTGTTAATTTGTCAGAGCAAATAATTCAATTATTTAGCGTCCATGACGCCCAGGAACAAAGCCTTGCAAATGATAAAACTAATCTGGAAAATAATTTTATTGCCAAGAATTTACCAATTCCGTTTTTAGTTTTAGACGATAATGAAAATGTTATTTTTGCAAATGAAGAATTAAGTAAATACATCGGCATTAAACCTGAAGACATTACCAACAAAAATTTTTACATGATTATGGATATGTCATTTCCGTCCGAGGATACTTTTGACGTTTGGTTGAAAGACAGTAAATTGAATACAGTAAAATCAATCAAAAACTGGGAAAGGGTAAAACTGTCAATCAGAGACAATCATCCTGTGAGACTATTTGATTTAGCAGCCTATTACAACAAAGACAATCCACTTAATCAAACTACCTTAATAGTAATATTTGATCACACAAAGCAGTACATGCAGGACGATCAAGCGATAAGTTTTGTCGCTTTAGGTGTTCATGAACTAAGAACACCTCTGACATTATTAAGAGGGTACGTTGAAGCCATAAAAGATGAGATTAACGATAATGGAAATTCTGATAATCAGCAAATCCAAAACTTCTTATACAAAATGGATGTTTCTGCTAAACAAATGACTTCATTTGTTAACAATATTCTTAACGTTGCAAGAATTGATAATGATCAGCTGGAACTCAATCTTCAGTCAGAAGATTGGCCTCAGATCTTGTCAGATTCTGTCGAGGCAATGAAACTTAGAGCAAAAATAAGACAAATCGACATATCGCTTGAAATAGCACCTAATCTACCCAAAGTTGGAGTTGATAGGATTAGTATCTATGAAGTAGTCTCAAACCTGATTGACAATGCCATAAAATACAGCGGACAATCAAAAAATATAAATGTCAGATCATACTTGAATAACGAAGGTTTGATCGAGACATGCGTTGAAGATTTTGGACTAGGAATAAACGAAAATATATTGGCTAACTTGTTTACTAAATACTATAGAGATCATAATAATCGGGCACAGATTGGTGGGACTGCACTTGGACTCTATCTTTCCAAGGCAATTGTATCAGCCCATGGTGGAAATATATGGGTAAGAAGTAAACTTGGCCAAGGCTCATCGTTTTTTTTCACTCTACTTCCATATGATAAGCTTAACAAGGACGCGATAGACGGAGCATCAAAAGAAATAACCACCACAGCTCATGGATGGATCAAAAATCACTCGTTGTATAGACGGTAGATTATTGTTTTAAAAAGGAATATGATAAATTATTACTATGGCTGATTCAAAGAATAAAAAGATTCTTATCATCGAAGATGAATTCCTAATCGGAGAACTATACGCTAGAGCTTTAGAAAAAGAGGGTTATCGAGCAGAACTTATTACTGACGGCGCAGAGGCTCTTAAAAAAGCTCAAACAAATGAATACGACATTATCTTATTAGATTTAATGCTGCCGAATCTTGACGGAGTAGAGATTTTAAAAACATTAAGAAATCCAGAACTAACCCCAAACTTTAAAGCTAAAGTCATTATTACCACCAACATAGAAGAAAGAAAAGAAGTTAAGAAAGCAATAGAAAAAGAGGCCGATGGCTATGTCATTAAAGCCGATATTACGCCTTCTGAATTAGTCTCGTTGGTCAACTCGGTTAACCAATAATGCCTGCAGAAGAGTTATTAAAAAAATATACAATTATATCCGATCAAATAACTAAGCCTAAACTTGCAATCATCTTAAAATACCTCGGAGATATTTTAACAACTGGTGTTATGGGTGATGTAGTCGAATTTGGTTGTTATAAAGGAACGACTAGTTTATTCCTTCAACGGATACTGAAAAATACGCAAAAAGAATTATTTCTATACGATTCATTCGAAGGTTTGCCAATCAAAACAGCTCAAGATGAATCAATCGCCGGTGAACAATTTAAACAAGGGGAATTAAAAAGCAGCAAGAAGAACCTGATTAATGAATTCAAAAAAGCGAACCTTACTTTGCCAAATATCAAAAAGTCATGGTTTAAAAATCTTAAAAAAAATGACATACCCAAACAGATATGTTTTGGCTTTTTGGACGGCGACTATTTTGATTCAATCATAGATAGCTTAAAACTATGCTGGCCTAATTTAAATAAAGACGGGGTAGTGATTATCGACGATTATTCAAATGAAGCATTGCCTGGTGTTGAAAAAGCATGTCGGTTTTTTTTCAAGGACAAAAACGATTATATTTTTAAGAACATCGCGGGTCTTGGAGTATATATTAAAATATGAAAATAAGATTTACTACTGTGTCTAAACCAAACTTTGATTATGCCATCAAAGGATTTGAATTATATAAGAAAAGAATATCTTACTATCATGATATAAAAACCGTTCATTTCAAAAAAACTGTTAGCGATAAGGAAATTCTTTCAAGTCTAGATAATACTTTTTTAATTGCCCTAAGCCCGACAGGCAAACAATTTACATCACACCAATTAGCTGATTTTTTAATCACCACAAGTAGTAGTAGCAAAGAAATTAGTTTTCTGGTTGGAGGACCTGAAGGTTTGTCATCATCTATTTTGGAAAAAGCTAACCTAGTGTGGAGTTTGGGGGAGCTGACATTGCCACATGATTTAGCAATGGTTGTAGCTCTCGAAGCTATTTACAGATCTACGACTATAAGACTCGGGTTGTCTTACCATAAGTAAGTTGGACGGAAAACTTCGTTAAATTGGACTGTCTTTTAACTTAAAAAGATAGGCAAAAAAACTAAATATCAAATGAAGTATTAGCCAAACTATAAGCAACCAAATGTAGTCTACTAGGCTTAGTCTGACTACTAATGAGGTAGTGATTATGCCGCCTAGAATGTAATCGATCTGATCAAATGGAAACCATTTTTTGCCTGGATTTATGTTAAATTGTCTTTTCAGCATACTTTCAAGTGCATCGCCTCCCAAAGCTCCTAATGCAAACAAAAATCCCAACCAAATAACCGGTAAATTATTGTAGTTTATGCCGCTAGAAAGTGTGTGAAACCAAGTATTATGGTTATATAAAAAAACCTGTAGTTGAAGGGTTGCTATTGCAATCACGATTCCGGATATAAAGCCCCGCCAAGTTTTATGATCACCGAAAAGTGGCTTTCCTCTTAGCTTAATGCCACAATCAAGCGGAGCATTAAGTTTTTTAATATAAGGCGTGTTTGACATTATGACAGGTATTAAATTAGCAATACCGGCTGGAGAAAAAAACCACATGACAAAAAGAATACTTCTAAGCATTTCGACTAACAACTTTCCGTCGGCGGTTCAAGCTCGGGTAAAATCGGCTAATAGCTGAAGCTGGTCTGTTTATATGTTTTGATTGGTTAAGTAGCTCGACTAAATTATTTCGATTAGGTGTTTTATCGACGATAGTAAAGGTTCTGCCGTAATTAATTTTGCCATGGCTATCACTACTTGATGCATAAGCTTTTTGGTTTTCTCTAGTCCATTTGATTAGTTTCTGACTAGCAAACATACTAAAACTTCTTCCGTTAAAACACTCAACAATATCAACATTGATTTTTATTTTATTTAAGTTGTCATAACCGATTCCTTTACGAACCGTTTCTAGCGGGTGGGGAACATAGACTAAGCCACCCTGTTTCTTTATCAAATCTACTGTTTCATCTAGGGTGAAGCCCGGTTTAATCTTTTCTGATAAAAAAAGTCCAATAATTTCACCGTCGATTGTCATGATTTCTTCGCCAACAATAATATGATCACCCAATATTTTTTTTGCCTTAAGTGCGTAAGATATTGAATTGTGGTCAGTAATCGCAATATAATCCACCTTTTTTTTAGAGATAAATTTTTCATAATCCTCTATCTTAATTGATCCGTCTGGCGATTCAATAGAATGAGTATGTAAATCTATTTTATACATCTACTATTTTTTTAAATAATCCATGATATCGTTCAATCTAGTCAAAGCAGTATAGGTGGAAAAAACTGCAATCAGAATTATTATTGGCAATAATAAATTGAATAAAAGCCCGACTACTAATAAGGCCATCCTAACTTCATAACTAAGTAAACCAGCCGAGAATATTTTGTTCAATTCCTGATGGCTAATTTTATGACCTAGATTAGATATCGCGGCTTCACCTTTTGCTTTGACATAACTAACAGATAGCGAAGAGCCTAGCGCTATTATTATAAAAACTAGGTAGACAGAAGAATAGTGGTTTGACCCGGCATAGAAAATAATTCCGGTATAAAGAATAACTTCTTTAAACCGATCGGTCGACGCATCCAAAAACATTCCAGACACTGAATCTTTTTTTTGTAATCTAGCTAGTTCGCCATCTAAGGTATCGAATAGTCCAAAAACGACAAGAAATAAGGCTGCAATAATCAGCGAGCCAGTAGCAATAAAATATGCAATCGGTAAATGCATCACTAGACCGGTATAAGTAATCAAATTAGGCGTGACTTTTTCGCCGTACTTATTATTAAGATACCGGGCAAACTTAGCGACTACTTTTCGGAATAACTGTTTTATTTTATTAACATAATCAAACATAACTATTTGAATATTGTATCATTAAACGCATTGGATTGGTGACCCCTGCGGGATTCGAACCCGCGATCTTTAGGATGAGAACCTAATATCCTGAACCGCTAGACGAAGGGGCCAAAAATGTATTATGCCTTATTTTAACCTATATTTCGTCTATTTATAAAGCATAAGAATTATTATAGAATTAATAATGTAATCAGAGAAGTCTTGTGTTCAACATACTATCATCAAAAAAATCACCCAATACATCAAATATTAAATTCAATAATGACCAACAAAAATTTGAAGTCATTATTAATACTATTGACGACGGCGTAGTATTGGTAGACGATAAGGAGATTGTTCAGCTATTCAATCCGGCAGCCGAAAAAATCACCGGTTGGAAGAAAAGCGATGCTGTTGGTATGGACGTCAACAATATACTCAAATTAGTAAATGATAAGAATGAACCTTACCCAGACGATTTAAATCCTATTAAAAAAGTATTTTTAGTACCAAAACCACTAAGAGATAACAATGCCAATCTATTAACAGTATCGAATATAGCTATACCTATTAGCCTGACAATATCACCGGTTATAGAGGGCAATGATAAAGTTAGCGCGGCGGTCATAAGTTTTAGGAACATTTCGGTTGAAAGAGCCGAAGAGCAAAAAAGAGCCGAATTTATATCAACTGCCTCGCATGAGATGAGAACTCCTGTTGCTGCCATTGAAGGCTATCTTTCACTCGCACTAAATAGCAAAGTTGCCACAATTGATGAAAGAGCATCATCGTATCTACAGAAAGCCTACACTTCCACACAACGTCTAGGAAAATTATTTCAAGATTTACTTACAAGCGCTAAAGCTGAAGATGGTCGACTTAGTAGCCACCCAGTGATAGTCGAACTGGGAGGATTTTTGGAACAACTAGAAGGAGATTTAAAATTTTCCGCCGAAAAGAAAAATTTATTCAGTGAGTTCGTAATCGGTTCTAGTAAAAACATTGACGCTTCTACTAATAATCTGACAGAGGACCATCAGGTCAAACCTCTCTACTACGTACTAATCGACCCTGACAGAATGAGGGAAGTATTAATAAACCTCTTTGATAATGCAGTCAAATACACCGAGGAAGGCAAGATTTCGATCGGGATTACAGGAGATTCAGATATTGTCCAATGCTATGTCAGAGACACAGGAGTCGGAATACCAACAGAAGATATTCCTCATCTATTCCAAAAATTCTATCGTGTCGACAGTTCCGCAACCAGAACCATAGGTGGAACCGGTCTAGGACTTTTTATATCAAAAAAGATTGTAGAGCTATACCAGGGGAGAATCTGGGTAGAAAGCCAGCTAGGCAAAGGTACGACATTTTTCATTAACCTACCTAGAATTTCAAACGATAAAGCCATCGAGATGCAAGGCAGGTTAATTAACCCGTCTTAGAATTAGATATATGATACAATAAAAAAGAATAAGCATTAAGGTTATTAAAAGGAAAAAAATGGCTAAAATTCTACTAGTTGAAGACGACAATAATCTTCGCGAAATTTATGAAGCTAGACTGCAAGCGGAAGGTTTCTCTATTGTGTCCGCACACGATGGAGAAGAAGCTCTAGTTGTAGCAAAAGGCGAAAGACCCGATTTAATCATTTCAGACGTTATGATGCCCAAGATTAGCGGATTCGAGATGCTTGACATAATTAGAGCTACTCCAACGCTAGCTAATGTAAAAATTATAATGCTAACAGCTCTGGGGCAAAATGAAGATCAGGATAGAGCAAACAAATTAGGCGCCGACAGGTATTTAGTAAAATCTCAGGTAACTCTGGAAGATATAGTGAATACAGCTAACGAGCTTCTTACTCAATCAAATGCACCTACCTTAGAACAATTAAATTCAGGCTCTAGCGTTCCACCTTTAAACCAACTCACCGACGAAGTACCTCCAATTGAAACCAGCTCAGTTTTATCCGAGAACAATAGCGATGTATCTCCAACAGCCCCGACTTTTGAGCCATCTATGCCTCAAACGAGCACATTAGCCGATAGTATGCCAGCCGAACCATCACTTTCTAGCGTTCCACCTTTAAACCAACTCACCGACGAAGTACCTCCAATTGAAACCAGCTCAGTTTTATCCGAGAACAATAGCGATGTATCTCCAACAGCC
>JAJXVX010000003.1 GCA_021781915.1 bacterium | reverse complement strand
AAAACCAGCTTCGGCCGGTTGGTTAATTAAATTTCATGAATTACCGAGAGATAAAGTAGCTTACAACGCCAGTAAGACCTTCATGGTGGACGAAAAACCGCATATGTTAGTCCGAATTGAAGGCAAAAGAGCCGATCAAGAATTTACATCAAAACTAGCGATTTATGAAGTTAGTCCAGACGGACGGGATTGTTATCCATCGGCCATCTCTAATCTCGAAGAATTAACCAATATTAAGGTGACTCAAGATCCTTCAATTTCTTTTGTTCGGAATAACTGGGTGATCTCATGGGTAGAGGTTGAGCCGAATGATGTCGATAATCCAGACAAAGGCTGCACTTTCCGATCTGTGACAGCTATAGGAGAAAAACTCAACAGCCTTAGAATATTAGTTGAATCAGATACAGATACCAAGGGTGTCCGTTACGTCGAACTTTTAGACGGTCGGATAGGCGTTACATCTAGACCATCAAAAGATGGACAATACAGCATAAATTTTTCAATCGCTGATTCCTTCGAAGAGATCGACAGCCAATTTTTAGCCAACTCTAACCCGATTCGAGGACTTGATAGTTTAATTATTAATGATGGTCCACTTAAACGATGGATTGGTCCCAACGACATGCAATTACTAGCCAATGGTGATCTATCGCTCCTCTTCCATGTAGCCGGTTTTAAGGACCATCAAATTAAAGACTATAGAGAATACAGCGTCGCCCACTGCATTCTTAAACTAAACCAAGAACAAGGTTATGCCCAAGCGGATTTTATAAAACTTTTAGCCAGAGCCGATGATTTTGGCATCTCCGTTAAGGACTTACCGCCTAAACGAGCTGACCTAAAGGAAGTAGCCTACCCCAGTTGTATTATTTTAGACCCCAGCGATCACAATAAACCAATACTGCTAGCGGCTCTTCGAGATGCCGGACAAGTTGGCATTAGAATATCTGATCCATTGGAAGATTGGAAACATAATCAGTCTAAAGATAAAAATAGTTCTTTGTCTCATTCAATTTTTGATCAATTATTAAATGCTTCATAAACTGTTTACGCTTGTATTAAAAACAGGTCTATTTCATAATTAGATTAACTATGACTAAATCTGTTTCAAATAGTGAATTCTATATCCTTCATGATTTTGAAAACACTTCAATTGGCAAGAAACTATCGGCTTGGCCGCTTCACTGTACGATTACGCCATTTTTTATTACAGATTCTATCAGCGAAACTGACATAATTGGTGTTTCCAAAGCCGTCGTTGAAGCTTTTGATCCGATAGAAATAAATTCCGGTAAAAAAGCTCTCTACGGTCCGAATGAAAACATCCCTGTCCTGGAAGTGAAAGATAATCAAAACCAGTTGCACAAGCTTCATAACTCATTAATTTTTTACTTAGGTTTTAGTAGTTGTCGGATTTTAGACTATAGCTACGCTCTAGATAACTATTCGCCTCACGTAACCCTAAAAACCAATCAATCACTACCCGATTTTCCCTACTTAATTAAGACTCTTAGCCTAGGCAAGAAAACTAGTCGAGCAAGTATAAATAAATCAATTATTGCAACCTTCAATATTGGGATTTAATTTAAAAAGATTAGTCTTAAAAATAATTTAATGGCTATTTAAATTTCTTTTGATTGGGCCACCATATTTTCTTATCCAAATCATAAGAAATTGAAGTGACTAGGAGCGATCTGATGATTAAAGTATCAAGCAAAACTCCAAAAGCAACTATGAAGGCAATCTCAGCTAAGAAAAGAATTGGAATTACGCCAAGAGCGGCGAAAGTGGCAGCTAATACTATACCGGCTGATGTTATCACGCTACCCGTCATACTAAGACCTTTTAAGATACCGAACCTGGTACTGTGTCTGATTGACTCTTCTCTGATTCTAGTCATCAGAAAGATATTATAATCAACTCCTAGGGCGACTAAAAAGATAAAACCAAATAGCGGTACCGAAGGATCCGAACCGGGGAAATTAAAAACATGATTGAAGAATAAAGCTGAAATAGCTAAAGTGCTGGCAAAACTCAATACGACTGACAAAATTAATACAATTGGCGCGAGAATAGATCGCAGTAGCAACATCAGGATGACCAATATGACTGTTAGTACTATCGGAATAATAACGTGCAAATCACGACTGGCCGCTGTATTAACATCGAGTTGAATGGCAGTATTGCCTCCAACCAAGACATTCGGATCATACTGTTTTAGTGAGCTTCGAATAGACTTAATGAAGTTCTGTGCTGGGGTTGATTGAGCCTGATAATTAATTGTAGTCTGAATCAAAACCTTACCGTCGTAGACTATCGGAGTAGCTTTTTTTGTTAAAGGATTAAAACTAGAGACCACCAATGAAGACGACACAGCCGAGTTCTTACTAAGCTCTGAGATTATCTGAGCGGCCGAAGTTTGTCTAGCAATAATTTCAACCGGGTTACCGGATCCAGCCGGAAAATATTTGCCAACCAAATTTTGACCCTGGACCGCCTCTGGGTTACCCATAATAGTTTCAGTCTGGGTGACTCCCGAAGCCTTAAAGGTCGGCAAAGCTAGCACAATCAATACCAAAAGAACAACGGTTAAACTAATCCAAATTAATCTGTACTTTTTCTCAACAAATAAAGCGACTTTACTCCAAAATCTCGAGTATACATTGTAGCTACTTAGATTCTCTTTTTTGACTAAGTCCGGCTGATATTTAACTTTAAGTGGCCAAAATGCTTTTCGACCGAAAATCAGTAGCAAGGAAGGGAAAAATGTCATGGCAACCAAAAAAGAAACTATGATGCCAATGGCGGCTATCGGACCTAAGCTTCGATTGGAATTAAGTGATGAGAAAAGAAGGCCAAGCAAGGCCGCAACTACTGTTGAGGCGGCTGCTAAAACTGGCTCCCAAGAAGCGAATAATGTTTGTTTTACCGCTTCGACTTTTGATTCAAATTCATGTAATTTCTCTTTAAATCTAGATAAAATTAGAATTGAATAATCGGTGGTAGCTCCAATGACTAGTATTGATAGTATTCCCTGACTCTCGCCATTTAAACTAACTATATTATGTGATGCCAAGGCAAAAACGACTAAGATAGAACCTGACAAAGCAAAAATTGCACTAATTAAAACCAAAAACGGTAAAAGCAACGACCGATAAACCAACAGTAAGATGACTAAAACCGAAATAATCGCAACATATGTCAAAATACCATTAATCCCATTGAACGCAGTTGAAAAAGCATTAACGATACCGGCTGGACCAGTCACATAACTGATAAGCCCAACTGGTTTGTTGGTATTAATAATTTTTGAGATAGCATTGATGGAAGGTGTATTGTCGGCAACTGCTTTAATCGGTACAAATATTTCAGCCGCGAAACCGTCTGCTGAATAGATTGGACCGACAACAGCCGATGTTTTACTAATAGCTAAGTCAGGTACCAAGCTTAGTTTAGGAATCAGACCAGTTAGATAAGCATTGTTAACACTAGATTTTATGGCCTTTTGGGAAGTAAAAAGCAAAATTGCTGGCAAAGTATTAGATTGACTGAAATTGCCAATTTGATTTTCGACTAGTGTCGATTGTGCCGTTTTAGGCAAAAACGACGATTCGGCATTGTTAGATAAGCCACTTATTTTTCCAAACGTCGGACCACCAAATCCGGCTACCACTAACCAAAACCCGATTAAAACAAAAGCTAACAGATAATAATTTTTTCTATTTTTCATATCATAATCATTTTATTTTATTTTACTGATAATAGGAAACTTTTTTACAAAAGAGTTATCTTCGATTAATAGAATAATTGCTCTTGCAACTTCCTCCCTAGACACTAGAGTTTTAGCCGGACCGAATTCAGTCAAAGTAAATTTTGACTCATACAGATCATGAAGTTTTAAAACTCTTAAAACCGTCCAGTCGAGATTAGAGCTAGCAATAACTTGGCTATGCTTAATTCCGTCAGAAATTCGTTTAGGGTCAATTAATCCAATCGAAAAGTTTAGTAGCCGATCAAGTAAAGTTATTTTGTCTGCCTCTTTCCTGACTCCAGTACCGGTTAGACTAATTAATCGCCTGATATTATTATTTTCCATCACTTTAATTACATTCGAGATTGCCTCTGTCTGTAAATTGGACGGCGATTTTCTACCGTGTCCAATTAGACTGACGACCGCCTGACAACCGGATATTAGGTTTTCGACTTCAGCGTAATTAAGAGCATTGCATTTAATTACTTCCAGGTTTTCCTTCTCTAGAGTCAATTTGTTAGTTCTATTGACACCGGCTTTAACCTGATAACCTTTAAGAAGTGCTAAGTCAATAAATTTTAAACCACTTTTACCACTAGCTCCAATGACTGCTATTTTCATAATTTAGCGAAGCAGTCCCATAACTACTAAAGTGGTCAGTGAAGTTATGATAACTCCCCAGGTCATATCAATAACTGTTATAATACTCGACCACTTCTTCAGGATGGCCTGAGAAGTTAAATCAAATGTAGCGTAAGTCATTAATCCATACATAGCACTAAATAAAAGATAATGATGCCAAGACTGGTGTTGGTTTGGATAAATCACGAAAAATAATAAGCCAACTATAAACAAAAGATAAAATACTCCACCGGCCACCAAGTTCGGTTTAGTCGCTAAGACTTCTTTTAGATAATGCTTATATAATTTCGGCGATACTTTACCCAACCATATACTGTCTAGAGCTAAAAAAACTATCAGTGTTAATAGATATATGACCAATAGATTATATTTCATAATTAATTATTTATTTTTTTAGGCGGCCAAGGGATGATGACAGAAGTGGTTAAGATATATTTTTCATATTTAGGATTTGATCTTAGTCTTTTTTCAGCCAACGGAACTCCGGAAACGAACAAAATAAGAACTGAAAGGAGTAGGGGAGACAGCAAGCTTAAAACTGGGACATTTAGTCCAAAACATATTAGCCAAATCGACCACCATGATAAAAGCTCACCAAAATAATTAGGATGACGAGAGTATCGCCAAAGGCCACTATCTAGAATTTCATTATTACCCCTCTTATTCTTAAGAAAAATGGTCATCTGGTAATCGGCCAAAGACTCGACCATAAAACCAACCAGCCAAACAAAAAAACCGCCGTAGACAGCCCAGTTAATCAAAATATTGCTCGGTCGTTTAAGGACAATAATTATCGGTAAAGCAATTAAGAAAGCTAGCAGTCCTTGAAATAAAAAGTTCTGTAGCAAGCTTCGATAGTTAAATTTATCACCCCACTTAACTCGAAAATCGGCGTAACGCCTATCTTCTTTTTTAGATTTAATTAACCGGCCTAAGATATGAAAACTAAGGCGAAATCCCCAAACATTAATCACAAATGCCAGCGTTAATTTGGCGGTGTTAAGCGACCTAGCGCTAAATAGCAAATAATCGGTTATTAAGACAAAATATAGACCCCAGAAAACATCAGCGATTGAGGCGTTCTTAATAAACAACGAAATAATATAGCCGATTATTGAGACCGCCAAGATAATTGCCAAGTAATCTAAATAAGCCATTTGTCTTAATTGTAACGGTTTTTGCTTTAAATAAAACTACTTATTAGGCTCTGGAGCGAGCAAAAGTATCGCCAGGTAACCAGTTTCCAGCATCGTCAAGCGAGACACCGGTCAGTTTATCTTGATAAGGCGTAATTGCCGTGAAGGCGACATGGAGCTCGCCCTGTCCAACTATTGATTTAGGAAACAAGACCTTACCTAACTCACCTCTTTCATTAGCCAGTCTTCGCTCAATCGGTTTATCATTTTGAGGATCCCACATTAATTGACTTCCGCCACCTAGAATTTCGACGGCAGCTGTTGCAATAACACCTTCAGGAGAACCACCGGAACTATATAGCACATCTACTTCACTATCGTCAAAGCATGTACTGATAGCAGGCAAGACATCGCCACCAGAAAGTCCAATTACGTGGGCGCCAATTTTGGCAGCAGCATTTAAGATATCACTGTTTCTGTCTCTTAGCAAAGCGGCGATAACTAACTCAGAGGCTTTTTTACCAAGTGCTTCGGCAATCAATCTTAGATTTGTTTCTGGATCACCGTTCAACCGAACATCTCCAGAAATTGTTAATAAATCTTTAGCCTTTGGTCCGACAAATAACTTTTTCATATATCTGATGCCAGCCCATGGTAACATCTGATCCTTCTCAGCTAATGCCACGATTGACAGTCCACCGTCTTGACCGTTGGCAACAAAAGTAGTTCCTTCTATTGGATCAACGGCTAAGTCATATAGACTATCAAAGTTATTACCCAACACATCGCCATGAGCTAACATAGGGGCTTCATCTTTAACCCCTTCGCCCATAACCACCTCACAACTGAAAACATCATTATCGCTTAAAATTCGACCAATCGTATCGACGGCTGCTTGATCGGCGGCTATCTTATCTCCCTTACCAACATGTGGAGCTACCGCTATGGCAGCTTCTTTAGTAGCAGTAGTTAGAACTTCCTGAATTAATAGTTTATTAGCTGATAGATTAACTGGTCTTGGTTGTAACACTTTGAATCCTTTTTTAAAGATATGGCTAAATTTTAAACTATATTCTTTTTGATTGCTTGATATAAAAATGATAGAATAATGACGAGTTAAAGATAATGTTATATACTTCTCATCATTATTCTGACGATTTTTGTAAAGATTTATCCAATCAATGCCACGACGATATTGATTCCGGCATATCGATAAATCTGGTCGCGATGCCAGGGGCCGGAGTTACTTTCTTCCTTCGTTCCCTCTCACAAAAAGACTCTAGAAATTATCTTTTCATAAATTCCTTTGAAATGGCTGAATTCAGCCGAGAAGCTTTTTATGCCCAATTTGCACAAAAACTTAATCTAAAAAAAGATAATGCCTCTCTTAGCGATATCAGCCAAGCAATGGTTGAAAAATCTAATCAAACAGGTCGACTAATTATCGTATTTAATAGGCTGGATCGACTAGAAGACATTTTAGATCAAAATCTTTTCGATAATCTTCGTTTCCTAAGAGATTCTAATCGAAATAAAATTACGATGATTCTAGTTTCTTCTCATCCCCTCATAGAAACTCATGGCCACAAGATTAAAGACATTTTAAGCCTAGTTACTAAAACTAACTATTTTACTGGATACACTGAAAATGATTTAAGTGAGGTTTACCGATCAATTGACAAACAAAAAATTGACCCAAGAGCACTTCATCTAGCCGGCGGTCATCTATTACTCCTTCAAGTTCTAATGAGATGTCAAAATCTTAATCGACCATTGTCCGACCCAATGGTTAATCTAGTTGTAAAAGATCTCTATAACGGACTGAGTGCTAAAAACAAAAAAATACTAAATTCCGTTCTGTCGAGGAACAATCCCGACCGAGGCAATGAACTATTAAATCTTGGTTATATCAGAAAACAAAATAATAAATATGAGACTTTTTCTCCATTGCTTGAAGAATATATTCATTCACTCGGCAAGCAGCATCTACCGATAAAAGAAAAAAGATTGCTCAAAATTTTGCTACAAAATAAAGGCAGAATAGTCCTAAAAGAAACTATCTGTGACTATGTCTGGAGTGAGAAAGATGGCATTATCAGCGACTGGGCTCTCAATGCACTGATTTACAGATTAAGAAAACACAGTGCTTTTGATTCACAAAATTACACGATTGAATCGAGAAAAGGCGAGGGCTATATCCTGCACGAAAACTAATGGTTTATTGCTTGCCAAAACCTAATTAATATATTATAATTTGTTTTCTGTATGAGAAGCTACAAAAAAAATAATGATCAACTAAACAATATTCATCATTTGTTTTTCGAAGATTTAGGTCGTCCGCTAGTAGATAAAGCCTTCATGGCTAAATTAAGCCATCATATTGGTAGATTAGCGACCAGTCATGATTTTGCTGTTACTTATCGTAAAACTCCAGCCATCACCTATATTATTGGAAACGAAATTAAACATGCAAGGGGAGTTGACTCAAAGCACACAAGAGATATATCCAACACCGAGGAACTGATTGAAAATCTAAAAAATAATAACGTGCTATCGCCATTACAAACAGATAGAGGCATGCAACTGGCCGTTGAATCTTTTTATTTTAAAAGTTTCGGCGATGGCAGACGAGACGTTAGAGCTCGCTTAAGAGACATTCCAAGAATTGATGGATTCGGATCAGTTATCTATGATGAAAGAAGGATTATACAATCCAGTCTTGGACTACCTTATGCTAGAGATGAGATAAACCAATCTGGCCGAATCGATGAAATGAAGTCACGTAGTTCGATTTCTCTCATAATAGGAACTATTGCCATGCCCAAAAACCGACCTTTTGATATTTCAATCAGTATGAAACTAAACGAAGAGCTATCTAAACAAACACTTGTAATTGGTAAATTATCCGCTTACGACGCTTTTAAACAAGCTGACTAAGGCTGCCAATTATCTGGTATTACGCCAACCCTTCCATAACTGAATCGCATTGTACCAGCCATAAGTCACACCGCCAGCTTCAAAAGCATATTCAAATAAGTGATCGGCTTTCATAAAAGATAGTCCAAGTACAGCGCTAGGTATGACAAAATCTCGCAGTGAATCTCTGTAAGCAAACTTATCACTATTTTTTCCTGAATTAAGTCCTTTACGATTAATCGCAAATACTACTGAATTTATAGCTACAGCCCCGATCGCTGCTCTTATATCGGTATGAGATATATTAAAACCTTCAATTGACTTAAAAAAGCTAAATCTATCTGCCACCATTTCGGAGGCAGCGTCATAAGTCGACAACGCCGAACCGGCGACTGCAAAAGTTATAGCGAAATTTCTAACCCTAGAGGTTAGGCCTTTTTTAGTAGTCCTGGCTTCTATGGCGGCGGCACCAAAAGTAAGCGAATCGACTGTTTCTTCGGTTGCTTCTACAATCAAAGCTGGTTGATTACCTATAATTCCGCCGGCTAGTTGAATTCCAGCCGAACCTAACCTGAGCAGACTAGACAGAGCGAAGCGCTTCGATCTCGCCTCAGGACTGGATGAACTTATTACATGAGTATGATGGTGGGGCATCTGACACCTATTAAATTAAAATATACTATACAATATTTTATATAAATTTCCAAAAATGACTGATTTATCTTAAGCCACTTTAGTTATTGAAGGTAAACAATTTGACGCTACCCCACCTACCTTCACCTGAATGAGACGGTATAACGTTATCTACCCTAACCCCGAGATCCTGTTCAACTACACCAACTAAGCGATTAATCGAATTTTTGCTTTTATTAGTATTGTTAGTAAAAGGAGTGGCCGCGTTTCTAATTAGTCCTCGGCGGTCAAAATCCATCGAGTCACCAACAATTAAACTATTGCTACTATCCAAACCTTGACTAATTAACCAGGCCATACTTCCATCTGTGTGGCCAGGCATTTTAATTCCTCTAACAGCTAAACCACCAGCGACTTTAATAAACTCACCGTCATTAACTAGATTAGGATTAACTTCTTCAACTGCTGCATTATGTTTACTGGACACAACATCAAGTAAGTTTGGAAGCGGTCCTTGGCTCCTCTTATTACCCGAGAATACCGCCATTTCTTCGCCGGCAATGTAGACTTCGGCGGCGCTATCTTCAACAATTTCAGCTAGCCCACCAACATGATCAACGTGTGCATGGGTGATGAACACCTCTTTGATAGCACTCAGCCCAAGACCTAGATGACCGAGATAGGTCCTCAAGCCTTTAGCTTCTTTGTTAAGCCCACTATCGAATAGGACAAATTCATTGGTTTTATCAATCGGCACTAAATACATTAAACTATGACAATCAATAATACGAGTAACACCACCGGGCATAATCCGGTAATTAACCATTGGTTTTGTCCTAGTAACTTTGGCCAATAGATTAGTCAGTTTTGTGGTTTGTTCTTTTTCCATTTAACTTATATTGTATCATATTTATCGTTTTTGTCAATTGCTACTTGGTTGCTTTTTATGACTATTTAAGGTATAATATTATTTATATTTAAAGGGGTTAATATGACATCTACCGAGTCACAAAATCTAAGTCCGTATCAAGGTTCAAATTTACCAACTCGAATAAATCCTTCTGGGCAGCTAGAATTAGATTGGCCAAGGCTATTACCGCTTCCGGCTACCGAACCTAGGGCTGAAGCATTTATTGGTTTTAGGCTTAGAGAACTTAGAGACTCTACTGACCGTGATGATAAAAAAACTGCCTTAGTTTTACGTAACGGAGCGGGCGTTGTTCTGAGACAATCTGGTGTTTCTTTGAAATTGATGGGCGATGTCAACCAAATGGTTTCTTTTCTTGAAGAGAGTAACCCCAATGCCTACAAGGTCGAACAACTATTAAACAAGGGTCATAAAATTGGTGAAATTCAACAATACTGGCGAATTGCCGATGAGCTACGGATCGGTCCCAAGAGAATTGACGGATTAATTAGACTAGTCGGCCGGTTAAGTCTTAACCCCTATGACTGCGATGAAGATTTAGATTTAATTGATGGTGCTATCGATATTATCGCCAAGAACAACCGAGAAATTGGCCGAATTAGAGTTGCAAGTATAAGAAGAGGGATAGCGGTCGCTAAACTAGATATGCATATCGCAGCCGGTGGATTATTGCAAGATTACCTAGATAGTTAAGGAGCCCACTAATGGATAACGCCAGTAAAAACAGTCGAAGAGATGCCTTAAGAAGGCTTGACTCGCTGATGCCGGTCAACCCACTAGAAGTGTTAATGGTAGGAGAAGATCTAGTTCGGGCAATTGAAGCCGAAGACTTAAAACCAATTGTCAGGGCGATTGGTAACACGATTATAAGAGAACTTCATCCCGATACTGCTACGACTAAAAAACTGATCGGAAGACTAAGTATCGAGCAAGTTCTTTTAGCAATAAATGACTATAATGAAAATCCGGAAAAAATTAGACAAGAATATCTGGGAACATTTTCTAAGACAAGGAAAAATCAATTCGGCAGAGAACAAATCGATACCAAGATAATCCGAATCAACCCAGTCGACTCAGCCACCGAAATCTTTGAATCACTCTACTCTGAAGAATCTGTTATAAAAATTAAAAACGCTACTGTTCTTTTAAACTCGGTTAGCCAAAATAGTACCCAGCGTCACCAAAACCCACTTCAATCTTTAAGAGTTAAAAATAATCAGGCATCAATTCGCCCGGTTAAATACTATAGCAATGATTTTACCGACCAAGAAAGAAAGCAGATAATCCAATCTATAGTTAATCTACCGACCAATGAAGATTCGACAGCATTCTTTGTTTCGAGTGAAGGACTAACGGTGATAACTGATCGCTCCCAGGAAGTTATTGTCTCACCCAATAATTTCCCTGAATTACTACAAGAAGGTTGGTGGTACAAAATCATCGGAACAACTAGAAATGACGATGAGACCAGATCGATTATTAGTTATAAACCACTATCAACTCAACAATCAGTTAAATTACTAGGTTCAATACCTCTCAATATAGCGAACATCGTATCCCATGACATTATTCAAAGGTCACAGGCCGCTAACCAGAATAGGCCAGCATTAAAAAACGGCAATAAAAGAATTAATCCGACCGCGAAATGGAAAAATTTAACAATGATTCCAGAAGATGTCTGGCAGGACCTACTACAATCAACCGCATCCAACGATCAGTTAATTTTCAAACCATATCTCATGCCTAATCATGTTTTAATCGGCGAAAACAAAGATAAAAACAAAATTATTATAGGTGAAACCAGTTTTATTAGCGCCGAATACTATTAAAGTAAGTTGCCTTCAAGGTGTAATTATTATATAATATACTAATGGGAACGCCCAATTTCGAAGGCTACAATTCAGAAGCTCTTAATTCCAATGAGACAATCTTTAGTGATGTCTACTACCAACCTATATTAAACTTAACCAACCGTAGTCTCAGAAAAGTGAACAGCGAAGACCTAGGATGGGTTGATAAATTCGGTACAGTTATTAGTTGCCGAAAAAAATTCTATGATCTTGAAAATAATCAATTTCAACTGACTGAATACCGAGAAACTGGATTACCTATAACAGAAGATCCTAGTCAAATCAGACTTGTTATATGGGAACAAACGATTGACCGATATGGAATTAGGAAAAGCTCAAATTTTGATATTAAATATTACTACCCAAAAACTAAAAAACTCCAGAGCCTTAGATTAGAAAACATCCCTGAAGAAATTAGAACTGACCAAAACCAGCTGGCGGAAGTTTTTGAACTGGAAAAAAAATTTAGCATGATTGAAGCTAGCGAAGAAGAATATTATACTTTTTGTCTTGCCTTAATGATTGGTGCCCGATAATCTTTGTTTTTAAACTAAAATTGTTCCATAATTTAGGTGTATAGACTATAAATATGGAAATAATTGAAACTAATTTACTTACCAAATACTATACCAAGCAATCAACTCCAGCTGTTAAAGACTTAAATTTAAGCATCAAGACAGGTGAGATTTATGGTTTCTTAGGTGCCAACGGAGCAGGCAAAACAACTACTATTAGGATGCTAATGGACTTCATCCGACCGACTAGTGGCAACATAACCGTCTTTGGCTTGAATTTGAAAACAAACTCTGCCAATATACGAGATCAAATCGGCTATCTGCCCGGCGAAGCAAAACTATATTCTGATGCAACAGGCAGTCAAATTCTTGATTTTCTTTCATCCCTCCGACCGGTCAATAAGAATTACCGAAAGCAGCTCGAAAGAAATTTTCAAGCTGAACTAAATCGACCAATCGAAGAATTGTCAAAAGGTAACCGACAAAAAATAGCCATTATTCAGGCGTTGATGAGTCAACCGAAAGTCCTTATTTTAGACGAACCAACATCTGGGCTTGACCCACTTATGCAGGATATATTCTACGATGCTATCACTGATTTAGCTAATTATGGGACCGCTATATTGATGAGCAGCCATAATCTAAATGAAGCTCAAAAAATATGTCACCGAATCGGTATTATAAAAAACGGCAGCCTAATTCACCAACAATCTATTTCGCAGGACAATAAAATAACTTCTGAAATATATAAAATAAAACTAAGCATACCTAAAGATATCGATAAAATTAAAAAATTTAAACACGTTAGTTTTGTTTCTAAATTAAATGACAATGAACTACTTATAAAACCAACGGTTTCTTTGAATGATTTTCTCGAAGAAGTTTCTAGCCTACCATTAAGTGAATTTAGCTCACAAAGAATCGATCTAGAAGATGAATTTCTAACATTTTACGAGGATAACAAATGAAAGAAATTATACTTTGGGAAATTAACAGAAAAAAGAAATACATTTTCTGGTGGACGATTGCCATATCTCTAACGATTATTTTAATCTTATCAATTTACCCATCCATCAGAAATCAATTTAAAACCTTTGATGATCTAATAAAACAACTTCCGGCAGCATTTATGAACCTAAAAACAGGTGGTGCCAGTGAAAGTATGGTCAGTCCAATTGGTTGGTTGAATTCCCAGCTCTATTTCGTCACTCTACCAATACTTTTCTTAATTATGTCAATCGGACTTGGTAGTTCAATATTATTAACCGACGAAAAGGAACATACTCTGGAACTAGTTTTAGCTCGACCGATTTCAAGAACCAAACTCTTGTTATCTAAGCTGATTTCTTACCTGATAATAATAGCTATTCCTTGGTTAATATCTTCAATGGTAACGAGTTTAACGACGGTAATCATTCATTTATCGATATCACAGTTACATCTGATTATCGCCGATATTTGGCTACTTCTATTTATTCTAGTGTACGGGTTGGTTGGGTTTGCAATTTCAACAGTTTTGCCAAAAACTAAAAGGTTAGGTGCATCAATCGCAACTATGTTAGCTTTTTTAGGTTATTTACTGACATCTCTAGCCAATCTCAATCACTATATGCTAGACCTAGCTAAATTATTTCCCTGGTATTACTTTTCTCCAAGTGATTTATTAGCCGGAAATATAAATACAGGATTAAGCATATATCTATTAGGATTGAGCGTAATAACTCTACTGATTTCATTTATAGGTTTTAATAGACGAGATTTAATCTAAATAACTTTTATAAGCCACCCTTTTCCCGCCCTGCCCTATCGTAGATATAATTACAACAATTATAAATTATCTATTTAAGACATAGTTTAGTAACTTTCGTCTATAGTTAGCGTCCTCGGCATCAAACAACAGATTTTCAGCTACTAAAGTAAGCTCACCTATCCTTTGTTCTAACTGCGATAACCTGTTATCTATATCAACTTGCAGCCAGTTAAGCTCAATTTCGCGTTGCAAAGATCTATTCATATTATTCTGCCGATACTTCGACGGTTTCATGGTCGTCTAGTGGTGTTTCTGTTAAATATTCAATTCTTCTCATTTCATTGATGGCGTCACGAACAATTGGTCTAGCGCCATAATGATCCATTGATTGTTTACATATTTCTAACCAAAACACCGAGCGTCTAGTTTGAGTTTCAATAGCCACTCTAGCTAGTCGACGAGCTTTTGAAATTCTGGTGGAATGCATTGTCTGAAAGATTTTTTCGCTAACAGCTTCACTGATTGGATTGGTGTAATCTATACCATTATAGACATGGATTTCATCCGTTTGTGGCATCTCTCTTCGTTCAAGTAGTGAGTCTAGATCTACTAATTTAGTGATGTCCGGCCAAAAAGGTCGACTGATTTCTTTATTAGACACTCTCTTTTGTCCATCCATCGAGTCTAACACTCTAGAAATGTTCTTATAACCAACTACACTTTGACGACTTGTAACAAGATATGAGACATACTCACGAGCAATACTTCTAACCGCTCTTAGAGGTTCTTCGACGCCATTGTTAATTTGATGTCGCAAGACGTGATTTAAGTGTCTGGCTGCCTTGCCGGTTTGAGTACTGTAGCCTATTAATGTGAAGACCTCACTCAGTTCTCTTTTGGATTCCGGTACAAAGCCATGTTCATAATTTATAAACTGAAGTCTGATTATGGGGTTATCAAACATATCAGTTTTGATAGACGAGGTTTCCGTCTCGGGATTCATTTATATATTTTACCACATAATGTATTTTAATCAAGTGCGTAACAAAATCATTGCAGATGATTACTATTATGCTAAACTGATAAAAAATACAACAGGAAATAAAAACAAATGGAAAATGAATTCAACAATCAAAATCAAACTAATTACCCAAGTACTCCACCACCAAATCCAACAACTCCACCGGACAACCAACCTGCACCTCAGACTGAAATGACGTCAATTGATTCAACAGATAATTTAACCAGTCAAAATTCCGCTGCTCAAGTAGAGCCAGTTCAGATAAGCGAAAATCTGCCTACGGATAATGAGCAACCTCAATCTATTGAACCAGCAACGCCTGAAACCTCACTAATGTCCAGTCCAATATCAGCCGTTGAACCTATGAATTCTTATAAGGTTGACGGCATTACCGTAGGTGGGCCATCAATCACTAAGCCTGATTTTAACCAGCAACAGCCTGATCAAAATCAACCTAAAGTTAATTTTCTCAAACGATTTAAAAAACTAGTAGTGGCTTCCGGTGCTTTAGTGCTTTTAATTATTGTGGTAGTTGTTTTTTACTTCGCTTATTGGATGAATCCAAATGTAATTTATAGTCAGGCTCTGTCAAACAGTTCAACTGGTTTAGATAATCTGATTTCTTACGCTAAAATACAATCAAATAGTCCTATTAAGGGTACATCTACGTTTGGAAATCTAAGCTATGGTAGCGGTGCTTCTAAAATTACTGGGAATATTTCTCAACTTTCCGATGGACGCAACTCAAAATTGAGTTTAAATTTAAATGTTTCTGGGCAAAACCTGACCTTTAATGGCATGGAGATTGCGAACTCTTCTGGAACCCCAGATTTATATTTGAAATTAGCCGGTTTCAGCAAAATTCTCAGTAGCCTCAGTAACGCAGCGTCGCCATACTCCAAATTAGATAATCAATGGATTGAAGTAAACCACACTATACTTAATCAATTAAATAAATCATCAATTGCAGCTAAAACACCTACTTCAGCAGATATTATATCGGCCGCCAATTCAATTGCTTTAGTTAATAAACAGTACTTATTTAATTCTAGCCCGAAATATTCCGTCCTAACGGTAGTCAAAAATTATGGAATTGAGCTAGTTAATAATCAATCGGCTTACCATTATAAGGTTGGCCTAGTTAAAGCAAACCTAAAAAATTATATTACTGCTCTTCAGAATGCCTTCGCGAAAACTTATCTAGCCAGTTGGCTTAGTAAATCAAGCGGTCAAAGTCTAAGTAACTTAATGGGTTCTGATTCCCTTCTTTCATCGGTCAACAGTATTACGTCTGCCGATACTTTTGATATGTGGGTTTCAACCGGCCTGACAAGATACATTACACAGATTAAAGTACCGACCTCATCAACTTCATCAGATTATGTTATAGCTGGCTTAAAGAATTATGATGGCGCAAAATTTCCTTTTTACTTAGGATTCAGTAGTGGTGGTAACTCAATTACTATTAATTCATTAATTGATACAAAATCAAACCAAGTAGTATTTAACATATCGGGGAGCGGTGCATCACTTAGTAGTTTATCGCTAAACCTAACCCTAAAACCAAACTCAACTCCAGTTAACGTAACAGCCCCAGCCGGAGCAATTTCACTTGAGCAAGCCTTAAATGAAGCTGGTCTAGGTTCCTACTACCAACAATTAATATCCAATTTAAGCACTCTCTAGTTAGTCTTCAATAGCCGGTTTATCGATGACTGTGTCCTCGATAACTGACGTAGTTCCGGCAATTTTAATCACATCCTTGTCGACTTTCTTTAACTCATGGTGGGCTTTATTGAAATGACCGACAGTAGTTGAAAGAGATGAACCAAGTTTTTGCATAAACCCCTCGAAGTTACCGATATGTTTACCTAGTTCACCGACACGCAAACTTATATCTTTGGCCTGTTTCTCAATCGACAGAGCTCGAAGACCTTGCATGACAGTTTGTAAGTAAGCCATGAAACTAGTTGGCGAAACAATGATGACGTGTTTATCGCGAAAAGCATACTCAAGTAAATCTCGATTGCTTGACTCGCTTGACCCAACTTGAGAGACTAATAATTCATAATAAATTGCTTCACTTGGTATGAACATAAAAGCAAAGTCCATTGTTTTTTCATTTGGTCTTATATATTTAGATGTCTCATCAATTCTAGCTTTCAAATCACTTTTAAAACTTTTAACCATTTCGGCTTTTGCTTGCGGATCAGTTAGATTAACTAGTCGGTTATAGTTTTCTAAAGAAAATTTAGAATCAATTGGTAAAATCATACCTTTTTCTAAAAAGATGACCGCATCAACCGTCTCACCATCTTTAAATTTATACTGCATTTTATAGCGACTTGGCGGTAGAACATTCTGCAGTAAAGTCTCTAGGTAATACTCACCCAAAACACCTCTTTGTTTGGGATTTTGTAATACGTTCTGTAATGTCTTTAGTTCAGTCGTCACGTCAACTACTCGTTTATTTGTCTCATCTAATTTGACTAACTTTTCCGTCACTTGAGTAATCAGTTTAGAACTTTCGGAAAACTGTTTAAACATTGACTCCTTCATTGATGCCTCATTTTTATCCAGCCGATCGGTAATTTGTGTTTGAAGACCTTCTTTGAGTGAATTAATAGCCTGGTTGAGTTGATTTAAATCGTCTTTTATCAAGAGTGCGCTCGGTGATTTCCGGCTAATCAGGAAATATAAGGCAAACAAAACTAAAACAATGCCGAAAATACCCAAAAAATCTAAAAAAGTCATGCTTATTTTTAATTATATCAAGTTACACCTTAGACCGCTATCGAAACGATAAAAATATTAATTACCTTCAAGAGCTTAATATTCGCTAAGATAGAGGATAATAGGCTATAATACTAGTACTGTTTTAAATTTAAATTAACTAATAAAATTAACAATTATAACAATCTAAATTGTTATAATATTCAGATAGAATGTTCAAACTAGACACAAAGATTTTAGCTCGACTTAAAAAAACTAAACTTCTTAAAAAACGCAAAGAAGTCTACACGATTGTCGGGTCTATTATTTTTGTTGTTATTGTGGCTGGTTCAATCGCGACATTTAACATACTTGTTTCAAACAGTTATAAGTTATCGGCTAGTATCCAAAACCTAGTCGGGCCACCGGATCAAAGCCTACTGAAACAATTTGCCTACGACAAAAAAACAGCTTCATACATTCTAGGACAATCTTCAATCAATAAGTCTAGCACGGAATTTCCTGGCATGGGGCACCAATCAGGACATCTAACAATCGGCTATAACCCTAATGGCAGGCTACCTTTTAGTGTCAAATTACCAACCAATATAAACAGTGGTATTACGACCTATGATAACAAAAGTAATTTATCTTTTACGATGATTCCTTTGTTTAAAACTCTACCAGGACAATATGTATCAAACCACCTAGTTTATCCAATCGGAGTAAATGGCCCAAAGCTTATCTATACCGTCAAAGCCAATGGCACTAAAGAAGATATCGTATACTCAAAAGCCCCAAACAGCATAGTTCTTCGTTTTAAATTAAAACTACCTAGCAGTTTAGAGGCTAGAATGATGCCAGGCGGCAATCTAGGTATCTACTCAGCTAATCCTGCTTTGTTCGGTAATATCAGCTACGGTTCTCTATCTGACCAGCAGGCAGTTATTAGTGCACGAGAAAATTCTGTTAAGAATAATTTAGTTTTTGTTTTGCCAGCTTTAAAAATTTTTACAGACAACGGTAAAGTATCTTCAGCTAGTCACAACCTAAAGATTAGTTTAAGTGGCGATATTGTGACAATTTCTGCCAGTAGATTAAACCAAATCCATGGAAGTTTTTCAATTGACCCAAGCATTGTAGTTGTATCGGCCAGTAATTGGCAACTCGGTAATAATGAAAGTGACATTCAAATTGATACAACCAATAATCAAATTACGGAAGGTTCATTAACTGGTGGGAGTGCTGGTAGTTGGTCGACTACTACAGCTTTGCCAGCTGCCGTCTATAGCGCCACTACGGTTGTTTACAACGGCTACATCTATGAAATTGGTGGCTACACTACAACCTTAAGCCCAGTGGTTGATTATGCAACAATCAGCGCAGGAACAATTGGAGCTTGGAATCCAACTACTAGTCTGCCTTTAGGTACTTACTACGCCACGTCGGTTGTTTATAACGGCTACATCTATGAAATTGGTGGTAATGACGGTAGTGGATCACCTTCAGTTACGGTTGTCGACTATGCTCAAGTTAACTCCAATGGGACGCTTGGGGCGTGGACGGCGACAACCAGTTTACCGACAGCCGCTTCCGTTGCCACGTCGGTTGTTTATAACGGCTACATCTACGAAATGGGTGGTAACGACTCAACCGGTACAGTTATGGCTAATGTTTACTATGCACCGGTCAATGCCAATGGGACGCTTGGGGCGTGGACGGCGACAACCAGTTTGCCGGTCGCCACTAAACTTGCTACGTCGGTTGTTTATAACGGCTACATCTACGAAATGGGTGGTAACAATGGCACAGCCGGTGTTACGACTGTCTATTATGTACCAATTAATTCTAACGGTTCGCTTGGGGCGTGGATTACGACGACTGCCCTACCGGCAGCCTATGCATCAGCATCAGGTGGAGTTTATAACGGTTACATTTATTTGATTACTTCTACAGCTCATTATGCCCCGATTAATTCTGACGGAACAATCGGGGCGTGGACGGCGACAAACGGTGTTGGTGTTAGTGTTACCAGAGCTACATCTGCTGTGTTAAATGGATATGTCTATGAATTAGCCGGTACCCAGAACGGCACAAATGTCGCAACTGTTACGTCTGTAGCCATCAACCCAGTTGGATATTTGGGAGTTTGGACGGCGACAACCAGTCTGCCGGCTATTACAGCTTATGCAACGTCTGTAGCCTATAATGGTTATCTATTCGAGATAGGTGGTCAAACAACCTCCACTAGTCCTGTTACGACTGTTGATTCTGCTCTGATTTGTACGACAGCCAATAGTGGCATCGGGGGGTGTACCGGAGTTGCTGGGGCGATTGGGACCTGGACAGCGACTACCAGTCTGCCAGTCGCGACTTCTGAGTCATCTTCAATCGAATACAATGGCTATGTTTATGAGATAGGTGGGCTTACGTCAGCAGCGACGGCCGTTGTTTACTACGCCCAAATCACTGGCGGGACACTTGGAACTTGGAACACAACGACTAGTCTGCCGGCTGCCACCTTTAACTCTGCTTCAATTACGGCTAATGGCTATGTTTATGAGATAGGTGGCGCTATTACATCTCATAATAAGACTGTTACCCAATCTGCTGTCTATTATGCTCTAATCTGTACTACATTAAATAGTGGCGTCGGAGGGTGTACCGGTACGGCTGGGACACTTGGAACTTGGAGCACAACGACTAGTCTGCCGGTCACGACCGACGTGTCTACGGCAACAACAAACAACACCTATGTTTATTTGGTCGGTGGATATAATGGAACTTCAATTATTGCGACTGTCTATTATGCTCTAATCTGTACTACATTAAATAGTGGCGTCGGAGGGTGTACCGGTACGGCTGGGACACTTGGAACTTGGAGCACAACGACTAGTCTGCCGACTGCTACTGACTATGATTCAGTCCAAGTAAATAATGGCTATTTATACGAGATTGGGGGCTATACTACAGCTTCTACAGCAGTAGTTCAATACGCACTGATAAATTCGAATGGAACATTGGGGGCCTGGACGACTACAGCCGCTCTGCCAACAGGAACTGCCGTAATCACATCTGCAGTTTACGGCGGTTTTCTCTACAAAATCGGAGGTTATACTACAGCAAACGTCGCTACGGTTGACTATGCTCAAATCAACAATGGAGGCCCCGGTACTCTAAGTAGTTGGAATACCACAACAAGTCTGCCGGCCGCAACCGATGCAGCAACGTCGGTGGCCTACAATGGTTATGTCTATGAGATAGGTGGAAATAGTGGATCTGTTAGTGCGGTGGTTGATTATGCGCCAATTAATTCTAACGGAACATTGGGTACCTGGACAGCAACGACTAGTCTGCCGGCCGCAACCGATGCAGCAACGTCGGTGGCCTACAATGGTTATGTTTATGAGATAGGTGGCTATACCACTGCTACAACCGCAGTGGTGGATTATGCTTTGATTTGCACATCAACAAATAGCGGTCTTGGAGGGTGTACTGGAACAGCTGGGGCACTCGGAACTTGGACAGCAACGACTAGTCTGCCGGCCGCAGTTCAAAATGCAACGTCGGTGGCCTACAATGGTTATGTCTATGAGATAGGTGGTGGCAATACGGTGGTAGATTATGCTTTGATTTGCACATCAACAAATAGCGGTCTTGGAGGGTGTACTGGAACAGCTGGGGCACTCGGAACTTGGACAGCAACGACTAGTCTGCCGACTATGGGCTGGTACGCAACATCAGTTGCATATAATGGATACTTATACGAAATTGGTGGTAATAGTGGATCAAACCCAACTTCGTTAGTATATTATGCACCAATTAGTTCAAACGGAGCGCTCGGAACTTGGACAGCAACGACTAGTCTAATCAATATAATAAACGGTACTTTGGGGGATAGTATGGCAACTTCGGTGGCCTACAATGGTTATGTCTATGAAATTGAAGGTAGTGCTAATAGTACCGCAGCAACAGGAGTCGAATACGCACCAATTAATTCTGATGGAACACTTGGTAACTGGACTGAAACTTCAGTACCAGCTACTGGTTTATATATGGCAACATCAGTTGTCTATAATGGCTATGTCTATGAAATTGGTGGCGCTACAATATCAGGCTCAACACTTCAATCAACAGTATCATATGCTGGTCTTCAGTCCCTGCCAAGAGTAGGTAGATATTCAATGTTACTAGATTTTACTGGATCTAGTACAAACGACCCAACTCCAATCGAAATATTAGTTAATGGTGGTGCTTGCAATAGTGGTCTTTGCACAACCAACCTAACAAATCCCGGACTCGGAGGAATAAGTGGTCCAGGTGGAATTAGAGTAAGATATGAATTTGCCTCCAACGCCTGCACAACATTCAATAGTCAGACTAAATTACCCTTGGGACTTAGTTTCTTGGGTCTACCTAAACCTCTCGTATTTACTTCAAACGGCTGCGGATCAACCACCAATATTGGCAGGTACATGTTCGTAACATACATTCTAGACGATACCCAGACAGCAACATTCCCCGATGTTTTTGGCAATCGTAGTTCACTTAGTTATTCGACTGTCTATTATCACCCAGCATCTGCCTATAGATTGAGGGGTGGAAAAACTTTCAGCAATGGTAGCTTGCAAACTCTTGATGCTCCACCACTATAGGATTAAATTTAATATAGATGTTTTTAATAATAGCCATTTCATCAGCTTTTTTGAGTGCCATGTCTAATGGTAGTGCGGTCGTTTTAGAAAAAATTGCTGTTGATAGAATAAGCAACAAGCAAACATCCGGTATAAATTTATTTTTAAATTTAAGGAGTAGTCTTAACTACATAATCGGAGTAGTACTCGATATTATTGCCTGGTTATTATCATTGGTTGCCGTTCATCGATTACCATTATTTGTAGTTCAACCAATTATTGCCTGTAGTGTTATCTTCACTATCCTGATAGAAATGATCATCCTAAAATCCAAACCGACGCTTAAATTAATTTTATCGCTTGGATTAATGTTTGTTGGCCTTGGATTACTGACGGCAATCGCCAGCCCCGAAAGACCGACTAAAATATCGACTCTAACTGAATTTTGGTTGGTTATAACACCATTAATCTTAACTTTGCTGGGTATTATTTTCACAAAATACTTAGCTAAGTATTCAACTTTCGTTTTGGCTTCAATAACCGGATTATCTTTTGGAGCAATAGCTGTAGTCGGCCGAGCGCTTCATTTTGGTAAAAATTATTTGAGCGTTTTTGGTAGTCCTTTAATTTGGTCAATCTTTATCTATAGCGTCGTTGGAATGATTTTTTTCACGATTGCGTTGAAAAAAGCCAGAGCATCATATGTCAACACAATAGTCATCGCTTTTGAAACTATTTTCCCTATTTTATTTGGCATTATTTTTTTTCACGATCATCCAAAAAATAATTTATGGCTAATTGCTGTGATTGGTTTTGTCTTAACAACAGTCGGAACAATCTTAATTCTAAATACAATTGGCAAAAAAATCTTGGAACAGATTTAAATATATTCTTACTACCAACTAGAACTAACAGCCTTACCTTCTTCGTATCCAGCCGCTGATTGAATTCCAACGATTGCTTTATCGTAAAAATCTTCCAAAGAAGTTGCGCCGGCATAAGACATCGAACTTCGAAGACCTGAAGTAATTTGATCAATAATATCTTCTACTCCTGGGGTTTTATCGTCGATGTATAATTTAGAATTTGAAATTCCTTCTTCAAAAAACTCCTTCAATGATCGATCATAAGGGTGATTATCTTGGCTTCTATTTTGAACGGCTCTTTTTGATGCCATACCAAAATTTTCTTTATATAGTCCTCTTTCGTCTCGCAGAATATCGCCAGCACTTTCATAAGTTCCGGAAAACCAAGACCCAATCATAACCGCACTGGCGCCGGCTGCCACCGCTAAGGCAACATCCCGAGGATACTTAATTCCCCCGTCAGCCCAAACTTTTGCACCACGGGACCGAGCGACAGCCGAACATTCAAGGACAGCACTAAACTGTGGTCTACCTACTCCCGTCATCATTCTGGTAATACACATAGCTCCCGGACCAACACCAACTTTTACTATATTAGCCCCAGCATCAATTAAATCGTTGGTGGCCTGAGCTGTCACAACATTACCAGCCACTATCTGAACGTCTTGACTTATTGACCGGGCAATTTTGATAGCTTCTATCATTTTTTTCTGATGACCATGGGCTGTATCCATGACCAATACATCTACTCCAAAAGATAATACTTTTTCAACTTTAGATTTAACGTCGCCATTCACTCCAACTGCCACTCCAACCATCAACTTACCGTCTTTGCCAAGCGCCGGCTCATATAAACTAGCTCTCAGGGCACTTTTTTGAGTCATAATACCAACTAATTTGCCGGCTTGATCTATAACAGGTGCAGCGTTAATGTGATTTTCGTACAATTTCTCAAACATTTCCTTGGCAGTTAAGTCCTGAGATAACGATATAAGAGCTGGATTAATAAATGTCTCTAAATTAGCAAATCGATCAACTTCTAGAGCCTCTTTTTCAGTAATTAAACCAACTGGATGATTATCTTCGTCTACAATCAGGACTACTCCATGAGCTCGTTTATTAATTATATTAAGAGCATCGGCCACTAGATTACCAGTTTTTAAGACAATCGGGGTTTCATAGATAGGATTGGCGGCTTTAATCTGTTTAATCATTGACTGAAGACGTTCAAACGGAATATCTTGGGGCAAGATAGCTACACCACCGCGTCTGGCAACCGTTTCAGCCATTCTCCGACCAGCTACTGCATTCATATTTGCAACCACAATCGGAATATGGGTACCAATATTATCTGACGGAGTTAAATCAACGCTGAATCGAGATCCAACATCACTGTAACTAGGAATTAAAAATACATCGTTATAGGTTAGATCATAGTTAATAGCAGCGTCTTTTAAAAATTTCATTTTCTCTAATTTCCCTCACTTTTTCCAAATATTAGTGTACTACAAAAATGCTTATATTAAACAATAAAAAAGTGCCGAAATTGTTTCACCGGCAATAAAGTAAACTAACAATATATTTTAGAATCTTTTAGTAATATCCTTGGCCAAAGATTGTTTAAAACCACTAAAATCAAGTTTAATTTCAGGATCAGTTGCTTGCATTAAGAGTACGAAAACCGGTAAGGTACCGGGTCTTTGGTCGGCTGGCATAGCGTAGCCATTATCGTATCTGATTTGCTCCCAATTTCCATTGAACCGACTATCGAATGACCGATTTATTAGATTCGAGACGTACGGTGAGCCTAAAAATCCAAGATCAGGACTATGATAACCCATGTCATAGGCTTGATGATAATAATAACTTGATTGACCGTTATAGGCCATTAATAAATTACCCAAATCCATCATATTAATAGATTTTCCGTCGCTAATCCTACCAGTAATATGAGCCTTTTTAGCATAATTATCGGCTAGTAATCTAGCCGCAATTTCGACCTGAGAAATAAAATTACTCTCAGTCTGACGGCCAGGTTTAAAATAAGCGTCATAAACCTGAAATAAACCATTGTTATTGCCGGGATTTACCATTGATAAATTAGTTTCACGCCAATGTATAGTCGCCAGTAATTGCCAGGGTAAGTTATACTTTTTAGCGACCTCCATATAGACGCCACTATTGGCAATCAACTGATTAATCTGCTCGTCAGTAAAAATATCGGACTTTTTGATTAGCTCTATATTTATGCCCGAGACTGTTGGCGTTAAACATTTCTCGCTAGTACCTTGGGGAGATTTTTTTAGACTATGACTACTCAACTGATCCAAAGAACCGGTTGGATAATAAGTGTAATTAGTCGAAATTTCTTGTTTAGACGTGGTCTTTACAGTAGTTGAGGTCGTAGAGTCAATTTGGCCGGTTGGATAATAAGTGTAAATATTGAGGTTTTGCTTAGTCACACTACTTGGAGGCTGATTGGAAACCTTCACTACAACCAGGTTTTTTTCTTGCGTTAAACATGGCTTAAGACTTGGTCTTGGTGATCTATCTGAGTTTGGCCCGGGCAGTATTTCGCTAGAAGTAGCCCCAGCAGGACTGCTAGCACTCGATGACTGGGTCATTTCTAGATATTTTAGAGTACCTACTAGGGCAAGCGATGCCATACCAACACCTGCGATTTTAGGTAAGGCTCGACTATGGACTGGCGTCTTTTCCATTTAAATTAGTCCTTTGGTTCTTTTTTGGTAAATAAAGATTATTTACTGACCTGACTCATTACTGCCTGAAGTGCTTTTTGAGCCATATGCTCACTCCTAACATCTACTATTGGATAAATGTGTCTGGTTTCACCACTGGCAGTAGATAAGTTCTGATACAGTTCTACTTGGCCGGTTGGCAATATATCGGTATAAAATGCAAAGCTATTTTTCGAAGTAGCCGACACTGGTATATTTGTTATGACCTGCTTACCTGAAACATCTACACTATTAAAGACAATGCCTTGGTGATCAAGCTGTGTAGCGATTTGTTGTTCTGTTGTTGCATTAGTCAGTTCTTTTTTAAAATTTTCATACTTAGTAAAAGCGTAAGCTCCGCCTATGACGGATGCTGCTAAAGCGATAACTCCGATGGCTTTTTTAAAACCCGATTTAGGCTTAATCCCGGATTCAAAGCTATCAGAAAAATGGTTGGAATTATCGTCGGCAACCGGTTTTAGAACTGAATGATGAGATCTTTTTGCCTGACGATGACTACCGTTGTATTTACTAGTTGTATTTTCGACTGTTTTCATAATAAATATCAATCTTTCTTATGCTTATTAATAAACAATATTCTAACACTTTGTTTATTCTATGTCAATACTATTATATAAAATACATAAGCCCGATGCCAAACTGTTAGATAATGCCAATGCTTATAACAGATAAGCTTAAGTATTATATGCTCAAATATAGCTTTTATCAGATATAATTAACTTGAAAATGCGGTTTTAAAAATGAAGATAACAAAAAAAACTAGCCTTGGTCTTACGGTCGGTGCACTCGGTGTAGTCTTTGGTGATATTGGCACTAGTCCCCTTTATGTATTTAGTTCGGCTTTCTCAAGATCCGGCTTCAAACTTCAGATCTCTAGAGAATACGTCTTAGGTATTCTATCGCTTATTATTTGGTCATTGATTATTGTCGTTTCGATTAAGTTTATTGTTTTTTTAATGCGAGCGGACAATGATGGTGACGGTGGCATTTTATCTTTAGTCACGATTTTGCGTCATCACATCGAAAAAATAAAACATAAACAATTAATCCTGATTATGGGAATTATAGGCGTAGCTCTTTTTTTCGGTGATAGTACAATAACTCCGGCCATCTCAGTCTTATCGGCCGTAGAAGGCCTTCGAGTCATCACTCCGGATCTAGCTAACTTAATTATTCCAATAACACTTTTAATCATCGCTATTCTCTTTTTACTTCAATCTAAGGGTAGCGGCTACATTGGTAAATACTTCGGACCGATTATGGTGGTTTGGTTTACAACCATAGGACTGGCCGGACTGATTAGACTAATCAGCCATCCTCAAGTTATTTCAAGTTTGTCTCCACTTACAGGTATTAACTTCATAATTAACCATCCTTTGAATGCTTTCATAGCGATGGGGGCAGTTGTATTGGCAATTACCGGAGCAGAGGCACTTTACGCCGATCTAGGACATTTTGGCCGGCCAGCCATTCAAAACGCTTGGCTTTATATTGTTTTTCCAAGCCTTATCTTATGTTATTTAGGAGAAGCAGCAACCATTTTAAATAATTCAGCGGCGGCAGCCAACCCCTTATTTTCTCTCTTCCCAAATTATCTTGAAATTCCAGTAGTCATACTGGCAACCGTTTCAACCGTCATAGCCTCTCAGTCTGTTATATCTGGTACATTCTCCTTGATAAAACAAGCTGTGGCATTGAATTTCTTGCCTAAGATGAATATTTTTCACACCTCTAGAAAAAAGATTGGTCAAATTTATATTCCTGGTATCAATTTTCTGCTATTTTTGAGTGTTTCGTTTCTAGTAATCTACTTTAAGTCCTCAGACAAACTAGCCGCCGCTTACGGTATTGCTGTCAGTGGTACGCTTTTGATAGATGCCTTATTGTACTTAATTTTGATCAAGCGAATCTGGTTATTTAACAATCTAAAAGTTATCCTGATAGGTTTTATTATATTACCCCTCGACATCTTATTTGTCGGAGCTAACTTAATCAAAATTGTATCCGGTGGTTGGTTCCCGATTGCCATTGGTTTAATTGTCTTTCAAATCATCTTAACTTGGATGAAAGGACAAGAAATAGTCTCTAAAGAGAGACGCCTGCAAGAAAAACCATTGGCTGAATTTATAAAAGAAATCAACGACACTTCACCGAAAATTAAAAAAATACCTGGACTGGCTATCTATATCGGACATCATCAGGACTTAACTCCTTTAGCCCTTAGAGCTAACTTGAGTGAATTTCACGAACTCCACCAAGAGATCCTCATAATTAATATTGAGACGACCAATAAACCTCATGTTCCTGAGGCTAACCGAGCCGAAATTACTAATTTAGATAAGGTAAACCATATCTATCATGTCATTTTAAGTTATGGTTTTAGAGATCATATCAACATCCCTGAAACCCTATCCAACCTACCAAACCTAAAACCCCACCTGAAAAGAGAGTTATTGACCGCATCTTATTTTATTTCTCTATCGGAAATTGTGATGACTACCAAGAAAAATCTGTCGGCTTGGAGAAAAATTATTTATGTATTCTTGAGTAAAAACGCTGTGGCAAGTTCTGAATTCTATAAATTACCACTTAATCGAACAGTTGAGATACGTTACTTATTAAGTCTCTAGGTCTTAGAGAGTAAATCAAAAGCTGCTTTTATATCGCCGGTTTCAACATAATCAAGATCAATCTTAGTAGCATGTTTAAAATCAGCTAAGCCCCTACCATCGGCTTCTAGAAGAACCTGTCCAGCTAAATATCTGGCTCTTCGATCGGTTTTTTCAAAATCAGCCGCTTCGCTAAGATTAACAAACCGATCAAACAGTCGAGAAGTCAGTATTTCCATAAAATGACTGTTAGTTAGTTGACCCTGGAATTGATGACGGTGTTCAAATAATCCAAGTACACTGGCAGCATTTTTGTAAATTAAACTACCCTTCGGCCAACGCCATTGTTCATCAATCCATCGATCACTACCACTAGTAGCAATCATGAGATTATTATTTCTAATCCAAGGATCATTAAGTTCACTTATTAGTTCCAGAAAATCTTGTGAATAAGCCTCTGCGCTAATTCGTGATCGCTTTCCCCTATATCCGATAAAATCACAGTTGTCGATTAAAATCATGCCAGCGTATTGAGCTGTGTGTTCAAGATATTTTTCTAATATATCAATAATATTGGCAACGCCCTCGGACTTTCCGCCATTAATGTGAACACTGAGTTTAAAACACGACAAATCATTATTCTTGCAGTCCTCCATTAAACTGTCGAGGAACTCTGACTTACCAGAACCTTTGGCTCCTTTTAATAGTATTACCTTCTCTTTAACGGCCAGGTTTAGAACATTGTACTTTTCGCTGAAAGAATCATCAACAGAATCTAGCTTATGGGTTTCTTTTCGGCCACCGACATACATCCTAAAGCCAACGCCATTCGAGACATCAGCAATTTCTTGTCTAGATTCCATAATTTAATTGTAGCTTGATTTTTCAAATATAGGATACTTAAGTTCAAAAGGCTTAACGGTGCTATAAAAGTCATCTATTTTATCGAATATTTCGGCAACTTCATCGTGACTCAAAAACTCTTTTGCAGCGGTCGATATTTTTTCTTTTAGATAGCTAGTTTCGGGGTTGAGCTCGTCAATATCATTGAAATCTCCAGCCGTCTGGTCGTACAAAGATCCGACAAAATTAAAAGAATGATCAACTAATTCAGAGATAACGGAATAATTGCCAATTTGATATGTTATATCTTTAACCAAACTTTGTTTTAAGTGATTCTTTAAATATTCAGCCTGCTTTTTTTTGCCCTCTAAAATATTCAAGTCTAGAATTAACTGATAATCGGTATAATCGTCACCGGATAGTATTTCGACATCTGAAAAATCTTCGATAACTTTAAACCATGCTTTAACTTCATTAAGTGTTAGACCTGGTAAATAAGCAATCCCGGCGGCGGCTTCAGAAATATAAATATTTTTTGATAATTTATGACCGGCCATTGCATGATTTAAGTTCTCTAAAACACCAAAAAAGGTTTTTAGTTGATTTGGATAATCTTCATTACGCCAATTTTTAATCTGATCAGGTGATATCTGGGTAATATCGATCTCACTTGGCACTGGAACACCAAATTGACTAAGCTCTTCTAGGTAGTCAAATAAATGCCAACTCTCGTCATCATTAGGGATCAAAGTCATCTCATCAATCTGATTTCTAAGCAAAGAAAAACCATCAGCTATAAAGTGCAATCCACCGCTATCTGGTTCGGCTAATTTTTCGTTTAATCTTAGATTACTGGGTTCGCCTTGGAAAGGCTTCAAACCAGCTTCTTCAGCAGAAACTCCACCGAGAAATTGTCTTATTTTTTCAAAATCTAATTCACCACTATTTTCCATAGATAGATATTATATAATAAATGTAAGTTTTATTCAAGTATATTTTATAAATAGAGTCCGGCTAGTTCCACATGTAGTTAGCTTTTTCGGGTGGCAAAAAGATTGGATATTCAATAACTTCCCATTCCGATTCTTCAAAATACGCCGCAATATGATCTAAGATACCGTCAATATCACTGTCCTTTAGATATCCGCCATTCAGTCGTCTAATATTGGATTTTAATTGAGAGGCGTCAAAAAGACCGAGGACTTCAACGCTTGTGGAACTGTAGAATCTTTCTTCGGCAATGTTTCTTTCGACCAATAATATCATCTGAGAAATCAGCTCACTTAAATTATCATGTTGACCATAACTATGAGTTATCGAATCAATCAACCCATGTTTAACGTAGCTTTTAATGTAGTCCTGTTCCCATTTTTTGGTCTCAAGGTCTTGGAATTCTTTTATGCGATTATTATCTATCTTCTCAAAACCGGACAAAATTTTTAAACCGGATAAATCTTCGATTAGTTTATACCAACTTTTAATCTCGTTAATCGAAAATTCTTCCAATGCAGCAATACTGGTAACGGCCGTCGATATACTAAGTGGATAATCATATCTGACACCATAAAGGACATGGGTCATCTGATATATGGCTCTTATAAAATCGATCTCAATTGACTCTGCTTCGTCATCGTCTAGTTGCTCAACTTCAAAAAAATCATCAGGTGTAATGTTATCCAAATCAAGATTAAGTGGGGCTACTATGTCGCTAGATTTTATTATTTCAGTGATATACCTAATGTCCTGCAATTCTTGCTGATACATCTCTAACTCTTCCATCTCGCTAGCAAGATCATTAGCTTCACCCTCATCCATATAGTTTTTTATTTTAGTGAAATCCAGCTCTTCCATAATCGAGATATTATGTCATATTAGTGACATAACGGCAAATATAAAAATACTAAGCACAATTTCAGATAAAAAAGTTAAATTTTAATTAATAGTTTAAAAGGAGAAGTTATGACAGAACAATCAGCCGACACTAATAACGATATTACTTCCAAACATTGGGAGCACAGGAAACATAGAATCCTTTTTGGAATAATTGTACTTATCTTATTATTTATAGTTTTCATGTTTGGCATGGCCGCTGGGCGAGTATCTAGAAATTTTTACGTTGAACGATCAAGGAATTTCAATAACATGCGAGGGTTAAACGGCTTTGGCTGGCAGAGTAATTCAACATTCATGTCGACACCACCATCATCAATGTCTAATCAATTGGAAATCACCGGAGTAGTGACTGAAATCAATGGCGATAAAATTACAGTGGTAGGAGGAGGAACTTCAAATATTGTGACAACTAATAGTTCAACTCAATATATTGGTGCTTCTTCACTAGCCGTTAACGATACAGTAGATATAGTTGGACAATACAACAATAACACCTTAACTGCTACTTCTATTACTATCAACTAAGACTAGCTAGAACTAATGTTAGAATAGTAGTGTGAAAAACACCCCCAAGGTAGTATTGATCGGTGGCGGCACTGGTAGCTACACGATCTTAAATGATTTAAAAAATTTGCCCATTGAACTATCGGCTATTGTGAATATGAGCGACGATGGCGGTTCAACTGGGTTACTTAGAGACGAACTTGGTGTCTTGCCACCAGGAGATATCAGACAATGTCTGGTAGCTTTGAGCTCAAAACCAGAAATAAGAGAAATGTTCAGTTATCGATTTGGCGCCGGATCACTCAAGGGTCATTCGCTTGGTAATATCATTCTGTCTGGACTAAGTCTGAGGTATAACAGTTTTGCAAAAGCTGTTTCCGTTGCATCAGAGGTTCTCAACATTAAAGGTCGTGTCGTACCATCCACACTTGAAAATAACACTCTATGTTTAAAAGATGGCGCTGAGACAATAGTTTCACAGATCAAGATTGAAAACCATAAATTTAAAACCGCAAAGCCTGAACTTTTTTACGAAGAACCGGTTCCGGCGATAAATCCCGAAGCTAAGGAAGCAGTTTTTACAGCCGACTTAATAGTTATTGCACCAGGCAACTTTTACGTCTCTATTTTACCAGTTTTGATAATCAAGGGTATGGCAGAGACAATCAAGAAATCAAAAGCTAAGCTTTTAATTATTACTAACCTGGTGTCTAAATTAAACCAAACACCGCATT
>JAJXVX010000024.1 GCA_021781915.1 bacterium | reverse complement strand
AGAAGACAGCCTCTCGACTCAAGGAATTATTTAGACGATATGGTAGTAAGCCAGATTCGGCCGCTGCAAAAGCAGTACTGGGTTGTTGATAGGTCTTAATAGAGAACGAGGCTGATATGTTGTTTTTCGGTGTTTTATGATGTTTAAAATGCCTATACGCCAGATAACCGGCAACCAAAACGATTACTATTAATACTAATGAAACGATTACCCAGATTTTCCGGCGGCCGATTTTTTTAAAATGCATTATTCCATTATACAAAAAGAATTAAAATTTATCGTTATTGTCGCCTGATTTTACAAAAAATCAGGTTTTTCTAAGTATGCTATGTCAAATTAGATTACAATTAGTTAGCAGTTAATATAGTTTAAGGAGATGATTTTGTTTAAGAAAGTAGGCGTTGGAATTTCCGTCTTTGTAGTCTTTATACTATACAGTCTCGCTATCAGACACCAAAACCCGGTCATCGCAAAACCAGCCAGTCTGACAACAACTTCTGGAAGTGGCAATAATACGACCGCCTCCACCCAGAATTCGTCTGGTAGCAGTAGTCCGACTTCGTCTAGCACCACTGCCAGTACTTCTTCTTATAAAGATGGAACGTTTAACGGTACTACTCAAAATGCTTATTGGGGCAATGTTCAGGTAGCAGCCGTAATCTCCGGTGGGAAATTAACTGATATTAAGGTACTTCAATACCCTAATACTCATTCCACATCGGTTTATATCAATCAACAGGCTCTGCCATATTTGAAACAGGAAGCAGTTCAGGCTCAAAGTGCAAATATCCAGATTATTTCCGGTGCAACTTTCACTTCTCAAGCCTATATTCAGTCTCTAACCGATGCTTTGTCGGCAGCTCATTCATAAAAAAAGCTTAATGTATATAAAAAATGAAAAAAACTAGAATAATTATGGGTATGCCAGTTACGGTTGAGATTATCGACGATTCTAACCAAGTTGAATTATATATTGATAAAGTATTTGATTATTTTGTGTCTGTCGATGATCAGTTTTCTACCTATAAAGTAAGCAGCGAGATTAGTCGCATAAATGCCGGACTGGAAGAAGAACACTGGAGTCAGACAATGAAGCATGTAATGTCACTTTGTCGACAAACTGCCAGATTAACTGGCGGTTATTTCGATATTAGTCGAAACGGTAAAATCGATCCGTCTGGACTAGTTAAGGGTTGGTCAATTGATGAGGCCTCTAAATTAATTTCAGCAAAGTTCAGTAATTATTACATAGAGGCTGGTGGCGATATAGCAGTGTCTGGTTTTAGTGGGGATCATCAGCCTTGGCGAATCGGTATTCGTAACCCTAAGAATATAAATGAAATTGTTAAAACAGTTTCGGTGAAAAAAGGTGGCGTAGCTACATCAGGTAACTATATTAGAGGTAATCATATATACAATCCAAAAACTGGTCGGGAAGTTGATAACCCAATAAGTTTGACGGTTATTGGCCCTAGTATATATGAGGCAGACAGATATGCTACAGCCGCATATGCTATGGGTGTAGCTGGCATTAATTTAATTGAAAAAACTGATGGACTGGAAGGTTACATGATAGATAGAGAAATGTTAGCCACTAAAACAACAAATTTTGAAAGCTATGAGGTTTAAATTATATGTTGAAGTTTTTTGACAAAGTCTTTGACGGTTTTAATATGTATAAGTTATTAATCTTATACTTATCAGTCATTTTACTGGGTGCGACAGTTTTATCTTTTTTTAAAGTCTTAGCCTATAACCCGCTTTATTTATTACTTTCAACCAGCCTTTTAGTCTTCTTTTCGTGGCTGTTTAATTACTTGATGTCCTATATTTTTGATGCACCGGTGAATCCCGAGTCCTCAATCATTACGGGACTAATTTTAGCTTTGATTATTACTCCAACCTACCAGAGCTTTACTTCTATAACTTTTATCTTGGCCGTAACAGGTCTAGCGATGGCCTCAAAATATATTCTAGCCATCAAGGAAAGACATCTTTTTAATCCAGCCGCTGTTGCCGTTTTTTTGACTTCAATTGGTCCAAAGCAATCGGCTAGTTGGTGGGTCGGGTCAGCCGCTTTAATGCCAATCGTTCTAATCGGCGGAATAATTTTAGTCCGTAAAATTAAAAGAGAAGAAATGCTGATTTACTATGTAGTTGCTAGTTTGATAGTTACAACTGTTTATGCTGTTATCGATAAGTCCGGAGTGATCACTAGCTTAAAAAACGCTATCCTGACATCACCATTACTATTCCTTGGTTTTGTAATGCTAACCGAGCCTCTTACCTCTCCCTCTAATCGTAAAACACAACGCTGGTATGCGGTTATTGTTGGTGGATTAATACCTCCTCAGGTTCATTTTCTTTCCTATTACACTTCGCCGGAAGTTGGTCTTTTAATTGGAAATATCTTTGGCTATTTGTTCGGTCCTAAAACGAAGCTATTCCTCTACATTAATAAGAAAATAAAAGTTGCTAAAAATACCCTTGATTTTGTCTTTATTCCAGATAAGCCACTTAGTTATTTACCTGGTCAATATATGGAATGGACTTTGCCCCATGATCGAACTGATTTTAGAGGCTCCAGAAGATATTTTACTCTGGCTTCGTCGCCTACCGAAAGTAACTTAAGACTTGGTATTAAATTCTATAATGACAGTAGTTCGTACAAGAAAAAATTGATTGATGGAGATGAAGGTACGCTGCTAATTGCTTCCCATGTCTCTGGTGATTTTGTGATGCCTAAAAACAAGTCAGAAAAACTTGTCTTCATAGCCGGTGGTATTGGAATAACACCTTTTAGAAGCATGGTTAAGTATTTAATTGATAAAAACGAAAAAAGAGATATAACTTTGCTGTATTTTGCTGGTAATAGCGATGATTTTGCCTATAAAGAAATATTCGAAGAAGCCAGGGCCAAACTGAAAATCAACGTCTTTTACTTTATGAGTCAAGATGATGCTAAAACTTTCGGTAATTATAGTTATAAAGGTGTAATATCGGGCGATCTAATCAAAAAAATGGTGCCAGATTATTCTCAAAGAAAGTTCTATATTTGCGGACCAACGGCGATGTTAACAGCAACTAATGATATTTTACTGGGTCTATCTTTACCCAAAAAGAAAATAGTTAAGGATTATTTCCCGGGCTACATTTAAATAAATTGACAGGCTATTGTAAATCGTTTACAATAAGAGTATGATTAATAGAACAACTAGGTATGTTACTTCGGTTAAGGATTATTTAAGTAGGGTTGGTCATGCCTCTAACGTTGATGTCCTAGAGGCTCTTAAAGCAGACTATCCTAAACTAACCGCTACGACTATTCATCGAATTACCGATAGGTTGGTCGACTTAGGGCAGTTAGGTATGGCCCCTTATAGTGCTAAACATAATGCGATGCGTTTTGATAACAATATAGACAATCATGACCATTTCAAATGTCAGATTTGTGACAGATTAAAAGATGTTAAGATACCAGACCGATTAGTTAAGTCGCTTAGGAGTTTAGTGCCCGGTTGCCAGATTAGTGGTAGCCTGACTATCATGGGCGTTTGTGCTGATTGTTTAAAAATAAGTAAAGCTTAAAAAAGGAGATTTGTATGAAAAAAATAACAGTCTATTCAACCAATACTTGTCCGTATTGTAAGATGTTAACCCGATGGTTAAATGACAAGAATATTAGTTTTACCGAATATAAGGTTGATCAGAATCCATTTGCTGCTCAAGCCATGGTTAATCTAAGCGGTCAAATGGGAGTACCATTTACGACCATAGAAGATGAAAAAGGCAATATTACTAGTAAAATTTTAGGTTTTGATATCAATCAGTTACAGATGGCGGTAGCTTAAATATGGCTAAGAGAATATTTATTGATGTTAGAGAAGAGTACGAGTATTTAATGGGACATTTAAGGGATGCCATTAATTTACCTTTATCTAAATTATCGGCTAGTGGTAAAAAGATGCTTGAAGAAATCGAGCAGGATGCTGAACTGGTCATTTATTGCCGGTCTGGTGCAAGGGCTAGTGTGGCAGTTAGTATCTTTAAGGGTTATGGCTATAACGCAGTAAACGGCGTTAATCAGCAAGAATGTCAACGGACCTATAAAATTTTTTAAAATACCTCACCAAAATATCTTTAAATAACAGGTTTACTAGTATAATTAAACTGGTAAACCTGTTTGTAGTTATTGGGGGTAAAAACTTAAGTGGCAAGGCATAAGTTTCATCATCGATTAATTTTTTATTATATAGTCGTGGCTACCTTTTTTGTAGCGATTGGACTATTTGTTAATTACGACTTATCTATGAAAAATTTCTCAGTTGTAACAAGTGGTCCACGGGCTCTTACTCATAATCCATATCGACCGGTTTGTAAGGCGACTGAGCCCTCGAAAGGTAAGTGTTTTGCCGATATTACACTTAATTTAAGCGGTAAACCCTTAACAGGACTACCGGCTACAACTGGAAGTTATGGTCCGCTGCAGTTTCATACTGCCTATAACTTACCTTGTACCCCCGGTGGAAGCGTTCAATCGGTCTGCGCTACTCCTTCGAGCTATGGTCCGGAAACCGTTGCTATTGTCGATGCCGGTAATTTTTCGAGCGGTGTTAGTGGTATAGATACATCTTTAAGTAATTATGATCAATATTTTGCAATTGCGGCCTGTTCATCGACCGATGGTTGTCTTAGCGTAGTAAATCAGCAGGGCAGTACATCTAATTTGCCGGCTGATGCTGGCTGGAGCGATGAAATTGCCTTGGATATCGAGACCGTTCATATGATTTGTCAGACTTGTAAAATTGTCTTGGTGGAGGCCAATGATGCATCGGCAAATAATTTAGCCCTCGCTAATCTAGAAGCGTCAACTTTTTCACCGATTGCCATTTCCAATAGTTGGGGGTCGTCGAGTGATGCCTCGTCGCTTGATAGCTATTTTCAGTATTCCAATATAGCCGACGTCGCCTCTCTAGGCGATAGTGGTACGGTTTCAGTTGGCGCGGCCTGGCCAGCCGATATACCAAATGAGGTGGGCGTGGCCGGTACAACTCTACAATTAAATGCCAATAATACAGCTAGTTCGGAAACTCTATGGAATGGATCCGGCGGCGGATGTTCCAACTATTACACTGCGCCTAGTTGGCAAAGCTCACTTAGTAACTGGGCGACGGCTGGTTGCGGCACTTATCGTTCTTTTGGCGATTTAGCGGCCGATGGTGACCCAAATACCGGAGCAGCTGTAAATGTTGATGGTACTTGGTATCAAATTGGAGGGACCTCGCTTTCAGCCCCGATTATAGCTGGCATATACGGATTATCATCTGGAATTAATTCGTCTAATACTCCGGTTGAGAATCTATATATTAATAACAACTCGACTAATTTTAATGATATTACATCCGGCAACGACTGCACGTCGTCCGGACAACTTCACTGTACGGCCGCTACGGGCTTTGATACACCAACCGGACTTGGTTCCCCGAATGGAATTGGTGCTTTTATGACATTGCCGTATAACCCAATCAATTTATCGGCTAGTGAAGTTTCTCAATCTCAGATTAATTTGGCATGGTCGATTAACCCGGCTGCCACTTCTATTGCTGGCTATTATGTTTATAGAAATGGTCAAAAAATTGCCTCAACCACCTCGACTTCGTATTCTGACACTGGCTTGACGATAAACACAACCTATCAATATTACGTGGTTGCCTATAGCTCTAGTAGTGTTTTGTCAGCGCCATCAACAACGGTGTCTAATTTTACGGCCTTGCCAGCCGACATCAATCAAGATGGGCATATTAATTTATTGGATTTATCAATCCTGGTCTCCAAATACGGCCAGAGCGGTGTCGGAATCGGTCGAGCCGACATCAATCAAGACGGAATCGTTAATTTATTGGATTTATCAATCCTGGTCTCCAAGTATGGGAGTGAATAGATGAAATTATTGATTAAAATACTGATAATAGTTGTTCTACTGGTGTTACTTTTCGGTGGCTACAATTTGTTGCAGAAGAAAATCAACCAAGCCTCCAACTATCTAAAAACAGTTAGTGGTCAAATTGTACCTAGTAAGTGGATGGACAGGGCCAAGAGCTTAGGGTACTATTGTCCTTCTTGGAACGCTGAGCCCGGACAGATTGTCAGCGATATTTGTTATAAGCTGGCAAAATAGTTACTTGATTTTCGCTCTATAGATTAATAGAACAACTAGCATGATGACTACCGTTAGCATGACTAAGTTTACTAGGCTAGCTGGTTTAGTTAGACTTGAAGCTAGTTTAAAATTTCCTAAGACGATAGTCTGATTTTGTGGAAGTAGATTTACGCCATTAGGTTGAATAGGTACAAAAACTTGTTGAGAGTATTTTTTGCCATTGGAATAAAAGTAAAAACTTTGAGTCCCGGGCACTAGATTATAAAAGGTGACTTTGCCGTTTGCATCAGTTTTCTGGGCGGTATTCTGACCACTTAAATGGACAACTGTGTTTGAAATTGGTTGATAGTTGGCAGATAGTAATTGCAGATTTAAGCTGACGCCATTAGTTGTAAAACTAGAAATTTTAAAAGTCTGGGTAATATTATTGGAATCAATCGCGACTACCTGGTAGTAATAAACGGTTTTAGGCGATAGATTATCAAGTGAGATGGTCGTTTTATTGGTTGGTTGAGTGCTAGCCGTGGTTGAAGATAGATTTGTTTGGCTCTGACCATATTTTATTAAGTAACTGGCATTAGCCGATGAGCTAATATTAATAATAGCTTTCAGTGAGTAAATTTGACCAACTAAGAATTTAAGATTTAAATTGATTGGTTGAAGAACCACCTTAGGAGCTGTTGGCGCAGCGGCGACCGGAGGTGTATAGGTGTATGTCTTAGAGGGTGATGGACTACTGGGTTGACTAACGGGTTGAGGGTTAATAGTTACACTGGAACCAGCTACGCTTGGGTAATACGGAGTACCAGATAAAGCGGTTTCAGCGTTTGTTATTGAAAGGCTGGTCGAACCGGTGGCGACAGTATTAAATGTTAGATTTTTAATTAGGCTGTCGCTACTAACACTTGATCCGGTTATGTAGCAGGTTATGGCCACTGAACTGGAAGTAGTCGTGTCCGATAGACAACTAAATGGTGAGCCGGAGGATGATGACGATACAAAGCTGATCAACGATGGGTTAAAATTTACCGTTGCCTGAACTGTGTCAATCGGTGTTCCCGGGTTAACCCGCAATGCAAGATTTAACTGAGAGCCAATAACAAGACTACTGCTCGAGGGCGACAGATAAATCTCTCCTGTTGATGCGGCAATAACATCAGATGGCAAAGTTACCAAGAACAACAAGGTAATAATG
>JAJXVX010000002.1 GCA_021781915.1 bacterium | reverse complement strand
TTGACTCCGTATTGACCTAGAGTGCTTCCAACTGGAGGCGCAGCATTCGCTTGACCGCCCTTGATCTTCATTTTTAGATTAGCTTTAATAACTTTTTCTGCCATAATATATACCTTTAATCCTAAAATTATACTTTTTTAACCTGCAAACTATCCAATTCAACAGGGGTTTCTCTTCCAAACATATTAACTAAAACTTTCAGTTTTCCTTTTTGTTGGTCTATATCGCTAATACTACCGTCAAAACTTTTGAAAGGTCCATCAATAATATTGACAACATCACCAATTTTAAAGTCGATCTGGTGTTTAGGTTGTTCTAACCCCATTCTCTTCTTAATCTTTTCTATTTCTGCTGTTTCTACTGGTGTTGGATCACTTCCGCTACCGACGAAGCCAGTAACTCCTGGGGTATTTCGAACTGTATACCAAGCATCTTCAGATAACTTCATATTGACAAGAACATAACCTTGAAAAATCTTTTTTTCTGCAATTCTTCTTTTCCCGTTTTTAATTTCTATCATTTTTTCTTTTGGAACTAGTACATCAAAAATTTTATCACCCATATCAAGTGATTCAATTCTTTGTTTAATGCTTTCCGAAACTTTTTCTTCATAACCAGAATAAGTATGGATTGCATACCATTTCTTAGAAGTTTCGTCATATCTTTTCGTGCTAGTAGATGACATATTAACCACTTTCCTTATTTTAATAATATAACTTTAAACACTCGACTAAGACCAGAATCAACTAATGCGATAGATACCCCGAAAAATACTGCAAAAATTATAACTGCTAATGTCAGCTGACGACTTAGCTTAAAATTAGGCCAAGTTACTTGTTTAAGTTCCTTCCAACTATTTCGGAAATATATCGGCATAAGTATCAAACCAATTATCCTAAACGCTTTTGATAATTTAGTGTTTTTTGATACTCGTTTAACTTTAGTCTGTTTTTTTAAATTACTTTTAGTTGAGTTAGAATTAATTTTTGCCTTATCAGATAAAGATTCAAATTTATCTCTAAGACTTTGACTAGAGGCTTTTTCTTTACCGTTGTTTTTGGTTATCTTTGCCATATCTCTCCTAAAAAATAAAACCTACAATAAATTGTAGGTTCATACTTGTCAATAATATCATGCCCTAATCAATCCGTCAACAAGATGTCGTTTAGGTTTGTCTGTAACACACAAAAGTAATAATATTAAAAAGGTTATGATTGAATCAGTCGCACTGCTTTGCATTCTTACTATATCAATAATAGAAGTTATCTCACTATCCTTAATTAAAGGGAGAACTGTTAACTATTTACTGTCTATATTATCATTTTTCGCAATTTTAATTTTCGCTGTCTTTAGTAACTCACCGCTACTGTTCTTATTGTTTTTATTTTTTAGTAGCTACCGAATATTAAACCTGATGAGAGGAGCTAAGCAATATAGTGTCAATTTACAGGGAATGATTATTAACTCTAGTATTAGGCTAAATATAGTATTAGTGATACTAGTACTGTTCCTATACAATAATTTCTATAGATATCTTTTCAGTATTAAATTATTACTTATATATATATCGGCGGTTACTTTACTGCTTTTGGTGATTAACATTTTTACTCGGCTTAATATTTTAAACGCCAAACATACCCATAAACCGATTCACTATTACGATAAAGACTTGCCTACTGTTAGTGTATTGATTCCAGCCAGGAACGAAACAAACGATCTTGAATCATGTTTGTTGAGTTTAGTTAAATCTGATTATCCCAAACTTGAAATTATAGTATTAGATGATTGCTCATTATCGAAAAAAACTTCACAAATTATCAAGAATTTTGCTCATAATGGTGTCAGGTTTTTACAAGGGCAGGTTCCTGAAAATGATTGGTTGCCTAAAAACTTTGCTTACGAGCAGTTGCTAGAACAAGCAAACGGTGAAATCATAATTTTTTGCGGAGTTGACGTAAGATTTGAAACGCACACTATCAGAAGCCTAATTGACATTTATAAAACAGAAAAATATTCGATGATTAGTGTAATTCCCAAGAATACCTATGACAAAGCTGACGCTGGTTCGCTATTCTATCAACCATTAAGATATGCATTTGAAATTTCATTTCCTAGGTATTGGTTAAAGAGACCGCCTATATTAAGCACTTGCTGGATAGTCGAAAAAGAATTTCTTATCAAAAATGGATCTTTCAAATCAATTAGGCATAAAGTATCCCCAGAAAGTTATGTTTCTAGGCAAGTATTATTATCTAAGCTTAAATACAAATTATTAAAATCAGACAGAACGATCGGACTTGAAAGCTATAAATCAAGTTATGAGCAAAAACAAACGGCTATACGAACATACTACCCTAAACTTCACCGTCGATTAGATTTAGTTTCAATTATTACTTTAACTGAATTTGCTCTATTTATTCTACCTACAATTTCACTTATTTTATCAATCTCACTTCTTTATACTCCTCTTATCGTTTTATCTTTAGTTTCAATCATTCTTCAACTCATTTATTACAATCAATTAATTGATTTAACTTTTGATCGTAGAATTATCAGGTATAGGTTCCTTGTGCTATTCGCCTTTATTCTAGATATATATTTATACAATTTATCAATGTATCTTTATGAATTTAAACAAGTGTACTGGAAGGAAAGAAATATTTGCCTTCCTGTGTTAAACTACAATTTTAATTTTCCTTCGACAAATTCGGAACGAAAATATTAAATGTAGATCCTTGGTTGAGTTTACTTGTTAAAGATATCTTAGCGCCAAGTAGTTTAGATAGTTTCGCAGTAACGTACAGCCCAAGACCTGTTCCATTCGATTGTCTAGTTCTAAAATCTTCTGATCTAAAGAATTTATCAAAAACTTTTGTTTGATCAGATTTAGATATTCCTATCCCTTCGTCCTTAACGGTGAAATTAATTCCATCATTAACTTTTGTTGCGCTTATCTGAATAACACCTTTATTTGAATATTTTATGGCATTAGTCACAAAATTTTGTAGGATTTCTTTTACGTAGAGTTGGGTTGACTTAAGGATCAAATTATTTGTTTCGCATTTCACTTTAATTCGCAAAGTTTTTTTTCTTGCTTCGGATGAATAATTGTTTAATAAATCATTCAAAAGACCGGTTACATCAATATCTTCACTTTTAATTTCAAGAACACCTCTTTCTGCTCTAGAAAGTGTAGACAGATCGTTAACTAAGTCAGATAAATAAAGAACTTGTTTGTGTGCCTGGTCTAAGAATTCTAAAATTTTAGTTTTATCATCAGATCTTTCTGTAAATGCCATCGCATTTGAAACAGCTCCTTCAGTAATTGCTATTGGTGTCCTAAGTTCATGAGAAACAACCGAGATAAACTCATCCCTTTCTTCTTCAAGAGATTTATTCCTTGTTATATCTCTCATTATTAAAATATATCCCGACAAATCTTTTTTTCCGTAAACTGAATGTATTGGTGATATAGATAAAAAAAGATTAGCTTTACTATTATCAACATATTTTAGAGAATAATTTTCATAAGTTGTAACCCTAGTAGGTTTTCTAACAATATATTTCAGATCGACTGGTTCATCTTTTTTGTTATAAATTTCTATAACTTTAGTTAAATCTTCCCCAATCTTAATATTATTTATGTCTAGTAGATTTAGCGCCGAGGCGTTATAAAGCTGTATCTTGAAATTTTCATCAATAGTTATAACGGCATCTGACATACTATTAATTAGAATATTTAAACGTTGTTGATCTAATGTTTGTTTTTCAGTATTATTCATTTCTCTTTTATTTTATTAAATGATTGACTAATTTTAAAGGTTGCCGGAAAAAATTGGCTGTTTTAATCTGAGTTCTTTCTTTATTTGTTTATAGTTAGGTATAAAACTACCTACTTTATTCCAGAAAATACTATTATGACTCATGTTGATTGTATGAACAAGTTCATGCACTAATACATAATCAATAACGTGACCCGGTAGTTGCATCAAATATAAATTCAAAGTTATATTCTGCTTAGTATCACAACTTCCCCAACGGCTTTTCAGTACACGAACATTAATTTTATTTATATTAAAACCATAAAGGTCGGCTAAATATTTTAATCTTTTAGGTAAATAAAATTCCGCCTCTTCTCTCAAAATTTTTAAACTAATCTTTTTAGTATAATTTTGAACAATCTGATCGTAGATATCGTACCTAGAAGGAAAATAAATCTCTAGTTGATCCGCATTTATCTTGTGATAAATTTTTTCGTTTTCAGTTTTTATAAATTTCACTTGGTACAATGATGCAATTTTAAAATCCTCAGATATACCTCTATAGTCACTGTAATTCTTTTTAATAAATTCTATTTTAGTATTAACAAATTTTATCGCATAAGAATAGCTAACCCACACCGGGAAGGTAACTCTCAATCCATTAATAGGTGAGTAAGTCAATCTTATTGATTTACTACCTTTTCTTTTTATAAGACTTACTGGGTATTTGTTTTCGATTAAAATATTTTTCACTAAATAAATTTAGTATTTTTTATAAAAAAATTATCTGATAATAACGTTTCGATGATTTGAGTTTATCGCATTAGGTATTAAGTTCACCATACCAGGCATTGTTAAATGTTCCTGAGCTATCTGATCATCAATAATATTCAGTTGTCGCATTTTATTAAGTACAGCATTTTTTTGTGTTTGAAAAACATGTTTTCCGCTGACGACAACATAGTCTTCGCTATTTGTAGGATTTTGCATAGAGCTTATCATTGATTTGAATACATCGGGAGATATAACAACTGAGTATTTGTCGTCCGATTTTCTTTTGTCCCTTCTTCTGTTTCTGGAATAAGCTGTTTCTGGATCAATTTGTTGCCATACTACAAGATTAGTAGCTGCGTGTTTCCTTGCTAATGATGTTAATTGATGTCGTTGAAAGCTTTTACCCACATTATAGTCGAAAATAACACTAACCCCAACGCTAAGGAATTTTTCTGCCAAGTAATTCATTATTTGCCATAATTTTTTATTTTCAGGTAAATCGTAGACAGGGTGTGAGAATAACTCTTGTCTTATTCTTTCACTATCCAAATGCACTGCATTGATAACTTCACTAAGCTGTCTAGATAGGTATGTCTTACCAGAGCCTGGATAACCATACAGAGTCAATAGAAAAGTTGATTTTGGTGAAATCTTAGCCATAAATTAATCTTAATTATATTATATAATAATATTTTTAAAAATAAGTAAAATTGTTTTAAGATAATCGAAAATGTACAATATTGTTAGCGTTTAAAATTTAGGGGAGTAACTCAGCTGGTAGAGTATCGGTCTCCAAAACCGAAAGTCGCAGGTTCGATCCCTGTCTCCCCTGCCAATATTTTATTGAAAATTATTTAGAACAAATCGTATATAATAGGACTAATGCAACAACTCTCAAAATCTGATTATATGCTGTTTTTGAAACATCCAGCATGGTTATGGCTAAAAAAGAACGACCCTAAAAAATTACCACCTGAAGATGAACAAACAAAAGCCAAGTTCGAAGGCGGGCATGAATTTGAAGCAATCGCCGAAAAAATATTTAAAAATAGTTTTAAACTATCATTTTCAGGATATGAAGAATACATTCAACTTGGACTAAAAACGAAGGAAGCAATTAAGTCTGGACATAAAACTATACTGCAAGCAAAATTTGAGTTTGAAAATTTGGCATGCATATGCGATGTCGTTGAATTTAAAGATGATAATGTAATACACCTTTACGAAATTAAATCTTCAACCAAAGTGAAGATTGACCATCACTACGATCTTGCGTTCCAGAAACAAGTTATTGAAAAAAACGGTTTCACCGTTCAAAAAATTGGATTGGTACATGTTAATAATCGATTTGTTAAAAAAGGTGAAATCGATCCTAAAAAAATAACTTCAGTCGTAGACATTACCGATGAAGTCAATGACCTTCAAGAGGTCACCGAAAAGTATACCCAAAAAGCTATCCAAACAATGTCTCAAAATATTTGCCCTGATTTATCGCCTTCACATTGCAGACTTGGGTCTTTTGAAGACTGGATGAAAATATATCAATACAATATCAATTTAGACGAAGATTCAATTTTTAATTTAACCCATATAGACGCGAAACTTACTAAAAAGTTCGAGGATTTAGGTATCAAAAAACTATCCGAGATAGACCATAATATAATTTATAATCCTAAACAATTCAGACAATTAAGCGCTTACAAGACCAAAAAACCAATAATCAACTTAGAACTTATTAAGCAGTTTTTAGATAATATTAAATTCCCACTCTATTTCTTGGACTATGAAACATTGATGAGTGGCGTTCCATATTTTGATGGGACTAGCCCTTACACTCAAATTCCTTTTCAATTTTCTTTGCATAAATTAGATAGTTTTGAAGGTAAATTAGAAGAATACTCATATCTTCATGATAATAAAAATGATCCAACTAAGAATTTAAGCGAAAAGCTTATTGAATATATTGGTGACGAAGGAACAATACTAACTTGGAATATGTCATTTGAAAAAAAATGCAATAATTTATTAGCTAAACTAAATCCTGAATATAGAACCAGGTTATACAAAATAAACGATAGGATTGATGACCTGATGATTCCTTTTTCTGATGGTTTCTACATTGATTATCGATTTCACGGTAGTGCATCTATAAAAAAAGTACTCCCAGTTCTTGTACCTGAATTAAATCATCAGGACTTAGAGATTTCTGATGGTGGATCGGCTCAGAGAATATGGATGGATTTAATCTTCAGAGACAAAAATGTCGATAAAAAGCAACAAATACTGTCTAATCTGCTTGAATACTGTGCATTAGATACATTTGCCATGGTAAAAATTTACCAATTCTTAAAAAATTTAGTTAAGTAGAAATGACTAATAAAATTGATAATGTAGTACTATCTCCGCATTTCGACGATGGTATATTCAGCTTATACTCAATTTTAGCGAACGATAAACTTAGTCGGAGTTTAATTACGATTTTTTCCGGCCTACCAGAAAATAAAAAAAATAGTCTATGGGATTTTTTATGCACCGGTAAATCTTCGGTTAAAACGATGAAGATTCGAATTCAAGAAAATGAAAATGTATCGAATTTATTGGGATTCAAAACGCTTAATTTAGGCTTCCTGGACAAACAATATAAAAAATCTAATGATCCAGCAGACATAAAAAATAAGATTTTACAATATATTGATAAATCTGATTCTGTAATATACGCTCCAATAGCTATGTCGAGTTTGTATAGACACGCTGATCATATTTTGATTAGAAATATAGCTATTGATTTATTCAGTGAAGGATTTAGAGTAATTTTTTATGCAGATATACCTTACATGGATACATCAAAAATTATAACTAATAAAATATTTGAGTCACTCAAAGAAAAAACAGGAAATGATTTTACGTCAGAAACAATAACATTATCAAGATCATCTATAAAAAATAAATTTAATACTATGAGATTATATAAAAGTCAGTATATGATGACTAATTTAACATCCCTTGGTAGATTATCTAATACACATTATTTTTCTAAAGAGGTGCTGTTTAAACCAACAGCTTATAATTAATGATAACATTTTCGCACAGAGGTAGATTGTTTCCAGATGACCCAGAAAATACATTAGATTCATTTGTAAACTTAAACCGTAAAAAAGGTGGATCAGTTGAGTTTGATGTTAGAAAAACGAAAGACAATGTCTTAGTTATAGTTCATGATAAAAATACAAAAAGGTTGTCGGATAAAAATCTATCGATTTCAAAATCAGATTACAGCGAGATTAGTAAGATCAAAGTTCTTAAACATTATAAAATTCCAACATTACTAGAATGTTTAGATGCGTTATCGGACATGAACATTATAAACATTGAAATAAAACAAAAAAAAATAGCTAAAGAATTAAATGAACTTCTAATTAATTATTTCCGAAATAACCCTAACTTTAAACCAAAAATATTAATTTCATCGAGATTATTAACTGAAATTAGAAATATAAACCTAGATGAACGTATTCAAACTGGGTTAATTATTAACTTTTCTGCATTAGTGAGATTAATGTTATTAAAACCCAGACCATCAATCATAATAGTTAACCGATTTTTTTTAAATCCAATTTTGTTAAAGTATTGCAAGAAAAAATCTATTAATATCTTCTGTTATACAGTCAATAAGCCAAACGAATTTGAACGGTTAAAAGAGCTTAAAGTAGATGGTTTGTACACAGATAATTATAATATGCTGAGTAATCTGTAGCATTGTGGGCAATTCGCTTGTGTTTAAAGATAAAAAATAATAAAATAAGCCTAAAATAATAAAAAGTGAGAAAAACGGCAATGAAAGTACTAATGCTCGGGTGGGAATTGCCTCCGTATAACAGTGGTGGTTTAGGTGTTGCATCGTACAATCTATGCAAGGCTTTGTCGCAAAACGGCAATATAGATATCGAGTTTATCCTACCCTACAGCGCTGATCATAAGATAGACTTCATGAAAATAACACCTGCCATAAATCAAAGCTTTAAGTCAATTAAGAAATCTGGCATAGCCTACGATAGTTTTAGCTACATTGATTCTGAAGGAAATGTAAAATGGCTTAACATCTTTGATCAACAGTCAATGTACGAAAACGCCGTTTCACGATTAGTTGAAGATCTCTCTTTTGACATACTACACGCCCACGATTGGCTTACTTTCAAAGCTGCACTAAGAGTTAAACAAAAAAGAAATGTTCCGATAATTTTGCACGTTCATTCGATTGAATCTGACCGATCTGGTAATCATAGAGGGAATCCAGTTGTTCAAGAAATTGAATATAATGCTCTAAATATGGCTGATAGAATCATAGCAGTGTCTAATTACACAAAAAATAAGATAATTGAAGATTATCAGGTTCCAGCGGACAGAATAGAAGTAGTTCACAATAAAATTAATCCTTATGAATTTTATGAAAACTTTCAAGACAATGTTTATAGAGGTTTAGTTAAATATAAAGAATACGGTTACAAGATTATTACCAGTATAGGAAGATTAACGATTCAAAAAGGACTACCAAATCTTTTACACGCCTTTAAATTAGTACTTGAGAAAAATCCTAAAACTCTACTATTTATTGTAGGTAGTGGTGAACAATACCGCGAACTTCTAGAATTGTCTGCTTATCTTAACATTGGTCATAATGTAATTTTTGCAGACTTTCAAAGAGGTAAGAATTATCGAGATGCATTTTCTATTGGTGATTTATTTGTGATGCCATCAGTTTCTGAACCTTTTGGAATAACGGCCCTGGAGGCAATTGGATACAACTCCCCTGCACTCATTTCTAAGCAATCAGGTGCTGCTGAAGTAATCAAGAATTTTCTGAAAGTTGACTTTTGGGACATTAATGAAATGGCTAATCAGATTAGTGCAGTTATTAGTTATCCCGATCTACATGATGAACTCTTAGCAAATGCAAAAAAAGAGTTTTATAATCTTTCATGGAACGATTCTGCTATCGATGTACATAATTTATATAGAGAATACGCAACGGCATAATAATGAATAGCAACAAATCAATCGTACTATACCTACACGTTCATCAACCTTTTAGAGTTAAGCATTACACTGTTTTTGACATTGAAAATGACCATAATTATTTTAATTCAACGGCCGACAATAACACAAATAACGAGAAAATAATCTATAAAGTTGCCGAAAAATCTTATCTTCCTACGAACCAAAGATTAATTGAATTAATGAAGAATAACCCAGAATTTAAGCTAAGTTTATCAATATCGGGTACCGTTCTTGAGCAGCTAGAAATGTGGCACCCTGAAGCTTTAAGATCGTTCCAAGATTTAGTAGAAACTGGCAGGGTTGAAATCGTCGGTGAAACTTATTATCACAGTTTAGCTTTCTTCTATTCAAAAACTGAATTCGAGAGACAAATTGAATTACATAAACAAATAATTCGACGACTTTTCAATCAAACTCCAGTTGTGCTTAGAAATACTGAGTTAGCCTACAATAATGATTTAGCTAAGTGGGCTGATGAACATGGCTATAGCGGTATCTTGGCAGAAGGCTGGGATCCAATTCTAGGTTGGCGAAGTCCAAATTATGTCTATCGTCCTGTTAATACTTCTAAAATTAAATTAATGATGAAAAACTATAAATTATCCGACGACATCGCCTTTCGATTCGGCGATCATAATTGGTCTGAATGGCCTTTAACAGCTGATAAGTTCTCTCATTGGATGTCTGAAGATCAGAATGCAACCAACGTTAATTTATTCATGGACTATGAAACCTTTGGTGAGCATCAATGGGAACATTCCGGAATTTTCGATTTTTTGGAACACTTACCCAATGAGTGGCTTAAAACTGAAGGCCATGATTTTAAAACAATTTCGGAAGCTATTAATTTTTACGATGTTAAAGACGAAATTGATATGCCATATACAGTTACCTGGGCTGATACTGAACGAGATTTATCGGCGTGGCTTGGAAACAGTATGCAGGTAAATTCAATCAGTGCGCTCTATGATATGGAAAAATCTATACTTGCATCAAACGACACGGAACTTATAAATGATTGGCGGAAACTGCAAACTTCAGACCATTTCTACTACATGTGCACTAAATGGTTTAATGATGGAGACATCCATGCCTATTTCAGCGCCTATGATACACCGTATGAAGCTTACACTAATTTTATGAATAGTTTCCAAGATTTAAGGTTACGTTTGATAAAATTAGGGTTTTCTTCTTAGAAAATGTCACGTCCAATAGTTCTTAGCAACAATAACCTTTTTGTCGGACTCGACCGCTATGGTCTTGTTAATGATTTTTATTTTCCATATGTTGGTCAAGATAATCTAACTACAGCTCGAAGCCTTCATCATAAGATTGGCGTTTTTGTTGATAATGAATTTAGCTGGGTTAATGATGGGAACTGGATAATAGATCTAAACTACGTCCCGGACAGTTTAGTCAGTAAAATTACTATGGAAAATACAAAACTTCAGATTAAATTGGAAATGAATGACTACATCGATTGTGATTTTAATACTTTCATCAGACATATAAATATCCATAATTTATCGACCGAACAACGAGAAATCAGAATTTTTATGCATCAAGTATTCAGAATATCAGCTGAAGGTAGGGGTGATACCGTACTCTATGTTCCAGATAAGAATTACATTTACGATTATCGAGGAAAAGTTTCTTTAATAATTAATGGTAAATTCGAAGACGGTAAAAGTTTTGATCAGTATTCAGTTGGCAACTATCATATAGAAGGAAAGCTTGGTACCTATAAAGATGCCGAAGATGGAGAGCTTTCTAATAATCCAGTTGAACATTCTTCCGTAGACAGCACTATTAGATTTAAGAAAGTTTTTTTGCCTAACTCATCTGTCGCATTGGATTACTGGGTTATAGCCATAGAGAACCTTTATGAAGGCAGAAAATTGAATGATTACTATATGAAAACTTCGATGTCTGATCGTCTCAAATATGTTACAAATCATTGGATTAAATGGGTTGAACCAACCAAGGAAACCGACCTCGATTATAAAAAAGAGATTAACAGGAGTCTTTTAATAATTAAAGCTCATTGTAACGATAATGGGACTATAATCGCTAGTGGCGACTCATCAATCTTTAATTATGGTAGAGATTACTATGCTTATTGTTGGACGCGAGATGCCTCTTTTTCACTCTGGCCACTGTTAAGATTAAAATATTTCGATGAAGCTAAGAGCTTTTTTAAGTTTTGCTCTGAAGTTATCACTCCTGAAGGATATTTAATGCATAAATACCAGCCCGATAAATCAGTTGGGAGTACTTGGCATTCTCAGCTTTTAAATGGTAGAAATCGGCTAACAATTCAGGAGGATGAAACTGCAATCGTAATCTACCTTCTAGAACAATACTACAATGAATCGAATGACATTGATCTGATTACTTATTATTTTAAAAAATTAATCGAACCCGCCGCCAACTTTATGGCATCATATATCGATATTAACACCGGCCTACCTCACGCAAGCTATGATTTATGGGAAGAAAAATATTTAACGACAACCTACACATCGTCATTGGTTATGGCATCCTTAGATTCAGCCTGTAATTTAGCTAAATTAGTAAACGATACTCAGTACGTTGACTTTTGGCAAAATGCTTCTAACACAATTAAACAAAGTTTGAATAAATTATATGATAAAACATTAGGATATTACATTAAAGGTTTTGTTTTTAACCCAGAGTTGAATGAATTTGAATACGATAAAACTCTAGATATGTCATCATTATATGGCATCTATTTATTCGGAAAAATTAACTTAAATGATGAATATTTTCAAAATACCCTAAAAGTCGTTGAAGAAAAACTAAAATATAATAACGAAGATCACGGTGTAATCAGATACTATAACGACAATTATTTTAGGGTAGATGAAAAGACACCGGGAAATCCCTGGATAATGACAAGTCTTTGGTTGGCTCAAATTTATATATCGCTAAAAAAGACTCAGGATGCTAAACCCATTATAGATTGGGTTATTAATTATGCGTCTTCGGGTGGTACATTGAGCGAACAAAGAAATCCACATACTAATTCGCCTATTAGTGTAGATCCTTTAGTCTGGAGTCATGCTGAGTTAATCAATACAATAATCGACCTAAGGGGGGTTTAGAACAAATTATTTTTTAGGCTTAACTTCGTTGCGACCTAGTGATTTTTTAGTTTCAGTAAACAAAACGTGTTTTCTGAGTTTAGGACTGTACTTCTTAAGACTTAGTTTATCAGGAGTGTTGAAACTGCTTTTAGAAGTATAATATATACGTTCTCCGCTCTCTTCGCTTACTAAACCTATAATTTTACGTTTATTATCTTTTTTCGCCATAATTATAAAATATTATAACAGATTAAAAAGAAATATAGAAATAAAAAACTCCGGGGATCAACCGGAGTTCTTTTTGGTACTTGTACAAGTTACCTGAATTTTAAGAATGGTTTTGTTTTCATCCTTAACATTAGCATTTTAAATCGCTTTATTTAAATTGTCAAAATGATTTTTATCACAAAATGGAGCCATCTTCGGGATTTGAACCCGAGACCTCTTCCTTACCATGGAAGCGCTCTACCAGCTGAGCTAAGACGGCAAAAGATACATCTCATGGTGCAGGGAGAGGGATTCGAACCCCCGAAGGCGAAAGCCAGATGATTTACAGTCACCCGTGTTTGACCGCTTCACTATCCCTGCTTGTTTAAATGGAGCCGACAGAGGGATTTGAACCCACGACCCGCTGTTTACAAAACAGCCGCTCTGGCCACTGAGCTATGTCGGCAGATAATTTATACCATTAAAGTTTAGCAAAATACGGATTAAACTACAACTCTCTTGGCTCTGTTTAATGGCTTAAGTCTGATTGGAGATTTTTTGATTTTTTTGATGCGATAGGCTATCTTATCTGCTTCTTTGGTCATACCATTATCTTTATAGGCCTTATGAAGGAGGTTTAATGTTTGACGTGTTGGTTCAAGCCTTACAGCTGTTTCTAACGACTGAATCATTGATTTATTGTTATTTAATTTCTCTTGGACCTTAGCATATGCAACATGTCTAGCGGCAAATTTAGGCTCTAGTCTAATTGCTTCTTCAAAAGCTATAGCTGCTTTATCGTAATTTTCAGTTTCGAAGTAAATAAGACCTAGATTATGAAGACTCGACGGTGATGATTCAATACTCGAAGCTATCTCGAAACAGTCGATTGCGTCTTTATATTCCTTCCGTTTGGCATAAAGTATCCCTAGACGATTATATGCGGCAGCGTTTTTTTCATCTAGTTTCAGGATTAAAAGCAATGCCTTCTCAGCTCTTAAAAGTCTATTTTCTCTCATAGAAACATGGGCAATATCCCAAAGCTTAGATAATCTATCGCCAAATTTTCTAGAGAATGAGGCATACTCATCCTCTCTGATCTTAGAATGAAAAATAGTCAAAAAAGCAAACAATAGTACAATCGATATTTCGTACATTATATATATTATACCTCTATTATCAGATTATTTCATTGACAAAATTTAACAGTACTAATCGAGATTGTGAATTTTCCTCAATCAATCTAATGGCTTTAAGGCTGGATTCAAAAGCTTTTTGCCAAATTCTATTTGTCGAATTATTTTTGATCGCTGCTTCAGACATGACTTTAACCATTTTTAAAAACAGAATGCTTTCAGTTTTACTCTTATATAGGTCATTAATTAAAATTAACTTTTCAGTTCCATTAATTGAAAAAAAATCTCTAGCTAGATTTAAAATTTTATCGTCTTTTGAATTAAATTTAGATAAATCTGTTTCAATAGCCTCAGGTAAACCAGAATTAACCTGATAAATCCTTTCTATATCATCAATATTTATGTTTGGATATTTAATTTTTAAATAATTAATTAAAGCCGAGTGACTAGGTTTGGTAATGTTAATATTTTTAACTCGTGAAAGTACGGTAGTGGGCACCTTAGATTTTTCAGATACACATAGCAGAAAACATATTCCAACAGGCGGTTCTTCAAGGGTTTTTAGGAATGAGTTATAGGCAGGTAGAGATAGACTATCGAAATTAAAAAAGACGTATACTTTATCTACTTGTACTGAACTTTTTAAATAAATATTACTCCGAAGTTGTCTTATTTCATCAATTGAAGATTTTACATCTAAGAAATTTACTGTTTCAATTTTCGGACCATCATATGCTGGAGACTCGTTAAGCAATTCTGTCGCAATACGATGAGCTATTAAACTTTTTCCAATTCCCTTTTCGCCATACAATAGTAAACTATTAGATGGAGAATTTACGAAAGCTCTAATTTGTTTTTCTACCACCGGATTAATCGGTGTTTTTAATCTATTCATAGGATTATTTTAATACTTCTTTAAACTCTTTTGGAATAGCTGATATAAAATCTGAAGTGTTATTATCTCCGGGTAATTTCAAAGACAGTCTGTAGGCATGTAGATACATTCGTGTATATTTTGAAGATGTTGAAAAATTATATAATTGATCTCCAGCTATAGGGCAATTTATAGATTTTAAATGTACTCTGATTTGATGCGTCCTGCCAGTAAATGGCTTAAGTCTTATCAAAGCTAAGTTCTTGGAATCATTTATTTCAATAACTTCATACTCAGTTTTAGCCGATTTTCCCTCAGGATTTCCAACAAACTTCTTTGGATTCTTAGAATCTCTTTTTATTGGCATATCTATAATTGCATGCTTCTCTTGAGGAATGCCTTCGGTCACTGCGAAATATTCTTTTTCTACTTTTCTGGTCGAGAATAATTTTTGGAGATATTTTAAACTGTTTTCAGTCTTAGCATATATCATTACCCCATCAGTGGCTCGATCTAAACGATGAACAATGCCTCCTCTATTACCTGAGAGGTTATCTGTTTTATCTATTAATAATGAGTTGACCGAGTTCTCGGGATTATAGTCACCTTTCGAATGAGAGAGCAGACCGATTGGTTTTTCGATAACAACGACATTTACATCTTCATAAATGATTTTTAATTTAAAGTCCGGTTGATTGCTAGAGATTTTTAGATTTTCTAAATTAATTTTTATTTGATCCTCTGGACCTACTTTCTGGCCATTTTTTGAAGCTTTAACACCGTTAACGAGTATATCGCCATTTTTAATTAGCTTACTGATGATAGAACGATTTAAATCTTTTAGCTTATCTTTTAAATAATAATCAAGTCTCTGTTTTTTAGTATTTTTATACACTAATCTCATTTAAGGTCTCAGACCCACTGCTTGTTGAATTTTATATAGCCTCTGGACAGCAACATCACGCATTAAATACTCACTTGATTCTAATTTTCTCATAAGTTCAGATTCATCCATATTAGACATATTATTCTTTAAATGTTGCAATAATATCTTAATCTCATCGGCAACTGCCTGTTTCAATTCTAAGTAGTTCGTTTTTCCATTCCAATTTTTTATAGTCATCTCGAGGGGTTCGTCGATCAGTAAAGATAGGATATGTATTAAATTTGATATCCCAGGATTTTTTTCCATATCAAACTCGATTTTACCATTAGAATCGGTTGTAGCTGACATAATCTTTTTTACCGCCAAGCTAGGATCATCAGAAAGTAAAATAGAACCGTTTGGATCACTGTCAGATTTAGACATCTTTTTAGTTGGGTCAGTTAAACTCCTAATTCTAATACCGTCTGTACGACCAATAAATTCTTGTTGCTTAGACCATTCCTCCGGTATGACAAATATATCGGAATTAAATTTATTGTTTACCCTAAGAGCAATGTCTCTAGCCAATTCTAAATGTTGCCTTTGATCATCACCAACAGGAACCCAGTGAGCACCATAAAGAAGTATATCCGAGGCCATTAAGACTGGATAATCAAAAAGACCCACCGAGACATTATCATCATCGCCTTTTTTTTCTTTGAATTGAGTCATTCTAGATAGCTCACCAAAGTATGTGAAATTATTAAGAATAACGGTTAGTTCACTATGAGAAGCTATGTAGCTTTGACGATAGATAAAAACATTATCATCAGTTAAATCTATTCCAGAGGCAACATAATATTTTAAACTTCGAATAATCTGAAGATAAAGATCTTTATGCTCAACCGGAGTGGTGAAACTATGTAGATCAGGTACAAAAATATTAATTTGATGGTCTTTGGAAAAATTTTTTTGTAATTTAACCATTGGTACAATCGCACCAAGATAATTACCGATTGTAAAATCGGCATTAGCCCTTACGCCGGTTAAAATAATAGATTTGTCCATTTATGAAATATTATACAGTATTCAGCGATAAGACTAACGCTTCGTAAACTGTCTTTGTTTTCGAGCACCCTTAAGACCGAATTTCTTTCGCTCTTTGTCTCTCGAGTCTCGGCTGAGTAAATCTGATCTCTTAAGCGTACTTTTAAAATCATTATTAACTAAAACTAAAGCTTTAGAAATAGCTAATCTAATCGCTTCTGACTGTGAACTATGACCACCGCCAGAGACAACTATTGTAGCATCATACTTATTAAACAAATCTAATAGTATAAAAGGTTCAACAATTTTTGAATTAAGAGTCTTTGAACCAGCAAAATAGTCCTCAACAGGTTTAGCGTTAACGATAATTTTTCCCGTACCAGGCACCAAGCGTACTCTAGCGGTTGAACTTTTTCTTCTACCTAAGGCGTAATGATATTCTTGTTTAACCATTGGAAGCTCCCTTTAAAGATAATTTAACCGGTTTTTGCGGCATGTGTGGATGATCTTCGCCACTATATACTTTTAGTCGAGCAAGACGATCGGTCTTAAGTCGATTATCTGGTATCATACCTTTAACTGCTTTAATAATAACCTGAGTTGAGTCTTTAATGATTTGGTCTTGTAATTTAATTTCTTTGATTCCACCAGGATAATTTGAATGATGGAAATATGATTTGTCTGTCATTTTTTTGCCAGTCACAACTAATTGATCAGAATTAAGAACTATAACATAATCACCACAATCAATATGTTTAGTAAACTCAGGTTTATTTTTCCCTAACAGAAGAGTAGCGATTTTGGTCGACAATCTGCCTAAAGTTAGATCTTTAGCATCAAGAATATACCAAGTTCTTGTTATATCTGAAGGTTTTGCACTATAAGTTTTCATTACTTAGTCTCCGATTTGGCTTCGACGCTTTTAGTTTTTTTTGTGTTGACGGAAGAATTTAAATCATCTACAAAAGATATTTGAGCCATTAAAGCATTGTCACCTCTGCGGTTTTCAAGTTTAGTTATGCGAAGGTAACCAGAGTTTCTCTTAGTTAATTTAGGAGCTATTTCATCGACTAATTTGTTAGCACTTGCCAATGTCTGTAATTTTGAAATAACTTGTCTTCGATTGTGTAAATCACCAATTTTAGATTTTGTTATAAGCTTTTCAACATAAGGCACTAGATCTTTAGCCTTAAAATATGAAGTCTTAATTGTTTCATATTTAATCAGAGAATCAGCTAAACCTTTAATTAAAGCAGTTCGTTGATCTGTTTTTCGATGAAATTTTCTACCTTTATATCCGTGACGATGCATAGTTTAAAGCTCCAATTCAGCTAACTTTTCTTTAACTTCATCGAGCGCACGACTTCCAAAACCTTTTAGATCCTTTAGCTCAGCATCATTTAGGCTGAATAAATCCTTAATAGTATGTATGTCATTATTAATCAACGCATTCGTTGTACGAGCTGATAGATTCAAATCTTCGATAGAAGTATTTAATACAGAATTTTCATCGTCTTCTTTTTCTTTAACACTGTAGTCAGTTTCATCAACTTCATTTTCCGGTGTGAATGTTACACGTGTTTTGCCGGCCAAAGCAGTGTATTGATTTATCAAGATTGCAGCTGCTTCTTCGAAAGCATCTCTAGGTGTTATCGAACCATCTGTATCGACTGTTAATAACAATTTGTCTAGATCGGTTGCTTGTCCAACACGAGTATTCTCAACTTTATATCGAACTCGCAGTACAGGACTAAAGATTGAATCAACAGCTATCATGTCACTAGCTTTGCGAATTGTGCTTTCTTCAATAGAGCGATATCCACGACCAACTTCTACTACAAAATCGATTACCAGTTTAGCTTTGTCATCATCGATAGTCGCAATCACATGCTCAGGGTTAACTATTTCAATATCAGCGTTTGCCTCAATATCTTTAGCTGTAACCTTACCTTTACCTGATTTGGTTAAACGAACAGTGTGTTTTTCATCACCGTAAACCCTAAATCGGATTCCCTTAATATTTTGCATAATATCGACAACATCTTCCACGACTCCATCTACATCTGTAAACTCGTGGGTAATACCTTCAATTTTAAAGGCTGTTACTGCAGCACCGGCGATTGAGGATAGTAAAACTCGTCTTAATGAGTTTCCTAGTGTATTACCATATCCAGTATGTAGTGGTTCTATGACAAAAGTAGCGCTTGAATCGTGGTGCTCATTTACGTCTACGATGTTTGGTGTATATAAATTATTTGACATTACTATTTTCCTCTCTTATCGTGAGTAATATTCAACTATTAACTTTTCATTGATATCGACTTCGGCATCATCTCGACTTGGTGTACCGACGACTGAAATTTCAAACTTTTTCCTATTAACTTTAAGCCATCCGGGTATTTCTGAGGGTGCTGGACTGTTATCATCTAATTTAGTAAAGAATTCTGATTTGACTGATTTAGGTCTAAGAGTAATGATATCGCCAGGCTTAACTTTAATTGAAGGTATATCAACCCTTGTACCGTTTAATAGGAAATGTCCATGCGTGGACAGTTGCCTGGATGAACGTCGTGATGGGGCAAAACCTGCTCTATAAATTACATTGTCCAATCTTTTTTCCAACAACTCAAGTAATTTAACACCGGCCTGTTGATCAGTCGAACGAGTTGCCTCCTTCATTAAATTGGAAAACTGTCTTTCGAGCAAACCGTAGATTCGCTTCACTTTTTGCTTTTCTCTCAACTGCAAAGTATATTGGCTCGATGAACCACCGCCTCTTGATCGGCTATTTGGATTATAACCAGGTAAAGCACTTCGTTTAACGAGAGCCTTATGGGCCTTAGGATGAAGAGCATAACCCTCTCTTCGGCTCATTTTAACAATAGATTGTCTGTCTCTAGCCATTTTAAATCCTTCTTGCTTTCTTAGGTCTCACTCCACCGTGTGGAACCCCAGTTACGTCAGTGATGCTATCAACGGCAATCTCTAATGAACTTAAAGAACGGATAGCTGAATCTCGGCCTAAACCAATTCCTTTAACAAAAATATCAGCTTTTAGTACGCCAAATTGTTGTTTGGCAATTTGACCGGCTTTTTCACTAGCAACCTGTGCTGCATAAGCAGTACCTTTTTTTGAACCTCTAAAGCCACAAGCACCGGAACTTGAACTGGCTAAAACATTTCCACTTGGATCAGTGAAAGTAATTATTGTGTTATTAAAACTAGCAAAAACATGAACCTGAGCGTGTGGAACATTTTTTTTAGATTTCTTCTTTTTTATTACTGTATCAACCATATTATATCCTCATAATCCCTAAGTCTTTGCCGGTGATTTCTTAGCTGTACCACCAACCGTTACTTTTTTACCACGACGAGTTCTAGCATTAGTTTTAGTTCTCTGACCCCTGGAAGGTAAATTTGCACTATGCCTCATACCTCGGTATGATTTGATATCTTTTAATCTTTTGATATTAGAAGTAACGATTCTCTGAAGTTCACCTTCGACAGTTACTTCATTGTTAATAACTTCTTGGATTTTAGATATATCTGAGTCAGTTAAGTCTTTAATCCTAATAGTACCTTCGATTCCGGCTTTACTTAAAATATCTAGACTGGTTTTTTGACCAATACCATAAATATAAGTTAAACCAATCCAAACTTGTTTATTGTTTGGTAGGGTGACTCCTGAAATTCTAGCCATATTAGCCCTGCCTCTGTTTGTGCTTAGGTTTTAATTTATTGATAATATAAACTCGTCCTTTTCGTCGAACGACAATATCATCTGGACTGATTTTTTTAACGCTTGCACGCACTTTCATGCGGATTATCTTACCTTTCTAGTAGTACGACAACTCACTGCTTCTTAATTTATAAACTTTTAAGCTTTGCGATAGGTGATTCGACCCTTAGTAAGATCATAAGGTGTCAGCTCAACCGTCACGCTGTCTCCGGGTACAATTCGAATGAAATGTTTTCTCATTTTACCGGCTACATGAGCTATAATTCTGTGTCCATTTTCTAGTTCTACCTTAAATTGAGTACCGGGTAAGGTCTCGACAACTGTACCACTAAGCTCAATTACTTCTTTAGAACTGGACATAAATATAACAAGGTTTAATTATAGCAGTAAAAAATAGTTTGTAAAGTGTTTTTTAAGATTGTTTACTTTTAAGTCTTGGTAAAAACTTTATCTTGTTTGTTTTTTTAATAGTCTTACTATCTTCATCATGAAAGAAATCAGATTCAGTATAGTTATCATATGTCACCATATAGGCTCTCGATTCAACTGATCGGAGGGTTTGCAGGGCAACTGATACTAAAATCAACACACTTGTACCACCAATAGTTACGCTTACTTTAACGAATACCTGGGCAATGATAGGTAGAAGAGCTAACATAGCAAGACTCAAAGCACCAAAGAAAGTTAGTCGGTTAACAATTTTAGATAAATGTTTTTCGGTTTGAAGTCCAGATCGAACGCCCTCAATAAAGCCGCCTTGCTTATGTAGGTTTTCAGCAATTTCCTGCGCATTAAATGTAATGGATGTATAGAAGTAAGTAAAAATAAAAACTAATAGAAAATATGTAACCGGATAAATATAAGCAATCCATCCTTCAGTTTTAAAGGTCGTACCTGTCGGAGCCGAGAACCACGAAACTAATTTAGTACCCACAGAGCTCCAATGTGTACTATGTATGCCTTGTAAGAGCTGTCCGACAAAAGACGGAACACTCAAGAAAGCAACAGCAAATATTATAGGTATGACTCCGGCGGTAATTAATTTAACTGGTAGTATGGTTGTGACGCCTCCATAAGCCCTGTTTCCTTGAACTCTTTTGGCATATGATACAGTCAGATTTCGTGAAGCCTCATTGAGTAGAACAACTAGATACGTCACTAACAAAATTGATCCAATCACAACTATAGAATAATAGAATGTTGTCCTTGAGAAAGGCAGAGTCCAATGATGGAATATTCTCCAGTGACTAGATGAACTAAACGATGTAATTATACTTTTAATATTTTGAGGTAATCGACTGACAATCCCAACAGTAATGATTAATGAGATTCCGTTTCCGATGCTTTGTTCGGTAATAAGTTCACCTAGCCACATTAAAAGCATAGAACCACCTGTTAGGGCTCCAACCATAAGCACCCACTGCAATATAGATGCATTAGCGGTAATATCTGTAGCAGCCGATCCACCCAAGCTCTGAGCAGCCTGTCTAATCAAATAAATCGAGCCAACTGATTGTATGACAGCAAGAGGAAACGTTAAAATCCTTGTATACTGATTAATTTTCTTTTGCCCAAATTCTCCGTCTTTATGAAGGGCTTCAAGCTTAGGGATTGCCTTGGTTAATAGCTGCATAATAATCGAAGCATTAATATACGGTCCAAGTCCGGCGATCATTATGGAGAAGTTAGCTAGAGCACCGCCAGACAAAACATTCACAAAATTCAAAAATTGGGGTGCCGATGATGAATTAAACAGATTCTGTAGTAATGAGTGAAGTGTAGTAGCATTAGCTATCGGTACGGGTAATTGAGCTAGAACACGAAAGACCAATAAGATACCAATAACAGCTAAGATACGATTTCTCATATCCTTCTCTTTTAAAGATAGCCAAATTACTTTCCAATTCATGAAATAAGTTTATTTAATTCTACAATATTTTATTGTTTTGTTGTAGGCCTAGCTAAACGATCAACTTTTTCAAATATTCCACCATTAGCTTCAATGGTTTCAATTGCCTTCTGACTAGCGAGAGGTAGTTTAACGGTTAATTTTTTGGTTACCTCGCCGGCAAAGAGTAACTTTACCTTAACATAAGGACTAGAAATTAAGCCATTATCGTGAAGGACTGTAGTATCAACAATTGCAGCCTTAAGAGAATTTAATTGTGCGGTACTTACATTTTCGGCTTTAATGATATGACTCTTAAAGCCAGGTAATTTTGGTAACTGTTGCATCAGTGGATTTTGACCGCCGGAGAAACCAGGCTTTGCAGATGATCCAGTCCTTGATTTTTGACCTTTAGTTCCTCGTCCAGCAGTTTTACCGCGTCCAGCCGAGATACCTCGACCGACTCGGATCTTTTTCTTGGATTTTGCGACTACTAATTCATTAAATTTCATAACTTTAAGCCTCTACCTTTTTAGCTGATTTCTTCTTATCTATATTAGTAATCCAATCCTTACTTTCAACCAATTGATTTAAGGCTTCTATTGTAGCATAGGCAGTGTTCAATTTACTTGAAGAGCCTAAGGATTTAGATAAGACATCTGATACACCACCCACTTCAAGAATACTTCTAACGATACCGCCGGCAATTAATCCAGTACCAACCGAAGCAGGTTTTAGAAGGATATTCGATCCACCAACTTTAGCTTGAACTTCATGAGGAATCGTACCCTTATATGTTTTAACTGTAATAAAGTTCTTTTTAGCCACTTCAACAGCCTTAGTAACGGCAGCGGTAACATCCGACCCTTTAGCAACACCAATCCCAACCTTGCCTTTCTTATCACCAACGACGACAAGAGCTCGGAATCTAAATCTTCGACCACCCTTAACAACTCTAGCAATTCTACCAATATCTAGCGTTCTTTCATCGAATGCTTTTTCGGCAAAGGCAGCATCAAGTCTTCTATTATTCCTATTATTATCCATATTAAAACTCCAATCCTTCAGCTCTAGCACTATCAGCTAAAGCCTTTATGCGACCATGATACAATTTTCCATTACGATCGAAAACAACTGTTTTAATGCCTTTTTTAATTGCTTTTTTAGCAACATCGGCACCGACAAACTCAGCTTTCTTGGTCATGCTACCGATTTCTTTTTTTAACCCAATAGTGGTTGAATAAGCAATCGTCGAATCGTTCTCGTCGTCAATTAACTGAGCTGAAACATGAGTTAATGAAATAGTTACACTTAAACGTGGTCTGACGGAAGTGCCATTGATAACACTCCTTATCCGATTTTTTCGTAAAGCTTTATGTGCTCTTTTAATAGTCAGTTTATTCATGGTTACTTATCCTTACCGCTTTTACCGCTTTTACGTATAATATGCTCATCAATATACTTAATACCCTTACCTTTGTATGGCTCAGGTTTTTTAAGACTTCGGATTTCAGCAGCAACCTGCCCAACCAACTGCTTATCAATACCTTCAATCGATATAATGTTTTGAGTGACGCTGGCGTTAATGCCTTGAGGTAGTTTATAAATTACGCTGTGAGAAAAGCCGAGACTCATGTTTAGATCACTGCCCGCTAAGGCAACTTTGAATCCTACGCCGTTAACTTCTAGTTTTTTGCTAAATCCTTCAGTAACACCGACGACCATGTTATTAATCAAAGATCTTTGAAGACCATGTTTAGCTTTAATTGGTTGCAGTTCATTTTCTCTAGAGACGACAACTTGATTGTCTTTAACTTCAACTTTTATCTGTTCTAGATTAGGGATCTTTAATTCACCTTTTTTGCCAGTAACAGTGATAAAATTTGGGTCGACAGTGATTGTCACGCCTTCTGGAATTTGAATTGGTAGTTTTCCTATTCGACTCATTTTATATTCCTTTAAACATTAATAAATTTTACAGATTAACTCACCGCCAAGGTTCTTTGACCTAGCTTTATCGCCAGTCATTAATCCCTGAGATGTTGATATTATCACTAAACCACGTCCCTTTTTTACTCTCGGGATTTCTTTAGCAGGGACATACATTCGACGTCCAGGCTTAGAAATTCGAGAAATTTCTGATATAGCAGCATTAGTGTTTTCATCGTTTATAACTAATTTGATTAACTTGCCAATAGAAGGCATATCGATAGTAGACATACTCTTTAAGAAATGATTTTCAATTAGTAAGTCTAATATTGAAACCTTGATTTTACTGTGAGGAATCACTACTTCGTTTTTATTGACTAAAATTGCATTTCTGATTCTGGTCAGCATATCTGAAATTGGATCTGTACTTGTCTTTGACATATATTATATTCCTCCTTTCTTACCAGCTAGATTTTGTTATACCTGGAATTTCGCCTTTAGAAGCATGTTCTCTAAAAGCAATACGCGATAAACCAAATTGTCGCATATAACCCCTTGGACGGCCGGTTTCGACACATCGGTTTTTTAAACGAGTTTGAGATGAATTGCGAGGCAATTTAGCCAAACCTTCTTGGTCACCAAGTTTCTTTAATTCCATTCGCTTAGCTAGATATTTAGTATACATAACTTGACGCTTGGCATCTCTAGCAATGATAGATTTTTTAGCCATTATTTGGTCTCCTTTTCAAACGGCATGCCGAATTTCTTAAGTAACAAAATAGTATCCGACGGTTTTTCAGTCTGGAAAACAAGATTTACTTGTAGCCCGTGAATAGTCGTTGTTTCTTCAAAAGTAAGTTCAGGGAAAATTGATTGATCAGAAATACCAATACTGTAGTTACCTGATTTATCAAAAGCTTTAAGAGAAACACCATGGAAATCTCTTAATCTTGGTAAAACTATATTAATTAATCTATCCAAAAACTCATACATACGATCTTTTCTTAAAGTAACCTTGACTCCGATTTTATTACCTTCACGGAGTTTGAAACCGGCTATCGAATTCTTGGCAACAGTCTCGATTGGTGCTTGACCTGTTATCTTAGTTATATTGTTAATTACTAGATCAAACATTTTCTTATCATCTTTAGCTTTTCCAATACCGGAATTAATTACAATTTTCTCTAACTTAGGTACTTGATGAAGATTACTATAGCCAAGCTCTTTGGTAAGTTCCGGCCTGATAGTATTTTTATATAGAGTTTCTAGTCGTGGCTTAGCAGTCGAAGTTGTAGTAGTTTTAGTTGCCATTACTTAATCTCCTTGCCTGAAGCTTTGAAAAAGCGAGTTTTGCTACCATCTTTTTCATTTATTTTCATCCCTATTCGGCTGCCTTTTTTAACACTAGGGTCAACGATAGCAACCTTAGACACCCATACAGGTTTAGTTAATTCTTTAATGGTACCTTGAGGGTACTGATTATTGGCCTTTATATGTTTCTTAACAATATTAATTCCTTCAACCGTAACTTTATTATCTTTAGGATGAGTAGCTAATATTTTACCGACCTTACCTTTTTCTTTACCGGCAAGCACGATTACATTATCGCCTTTTCGTAATTTGATCTTAAAATTAGATTTCATTATAGTACCTCCGGTGCCAAGCTTATAATCTTAGCATAGCCTAAATCTCGAAGTTCTCTTGGAACAGGACCAAAAATACGAGTTGCCTTAGGCAATTTATCGTCACCAATAATAACGGCAGCATTGTCATCAAACGCAATAGTTGAACCATCAGGTCGTCTAATCTGTTCACGAGTTCTAACGACAACGGCTTTAACAACTGATTTCTTTTTGACTTGACCGGTTGTATTAGCGGCTTTAACAGTAGCAACAATAATATCACCAACTCGGGCATATCTTTTTCTGGTGCCGCCAAGAACTCGAATGCACAAGATTTCCTTAGCACCTGAGTTATCGCAAACATTTAATCTGGTTTCTTGCTGTATCATTATTTAGCCTCTTCGGTTTTTACATCTTCATTCTTCAAAATTTCAAGGTCTTGGGAGCTCAATTCAGCCTTAACAACAATAGAATCAAGTATGAATCTTTTCTTCGCAGAAATAGGTTTTGATTCTTTAATAGAGACTTTATCGCCAATTCTTGCTTCATTTTTTTCGTCGTGGGCCATGTATTTAGTACTGACTTTGTAAGATTTACGATAAAGTGGATGAACTTTAGTGGTTAATACTGTTACTACTATAGTCTTATCAGCCTTATCCGAGGACACAATACCGGTAATAATTTTAGACATTATTTGGTCTCCTTTAATAATTGTTCGCTTAAGACTGTGAGGACTCGAGCCAGATCTTTTCTCTTTAATTTAATTAGTTTAACATTAGTGATTTGACCAAGGAGAAGTTTATGCTTGAGTTCAAAGATTTCACTCTTAAGTTTTACGCTTTCCTTAGATAAATCTGCTGTTGAAAGTTTTCGGATATCAATCATTTTCATAATTAAACCTCCTGCCTTTTCAAGAACTTTGTTTTAACAGGTAGCTTATCGGCGGCTAATCTCATAGCTTCTCTAGCAACAGATTCTTCGACGCCTTGCATTTCAAACAAAATGGTTCCTGGTTTTACTTTAGCGACAAAGAACTCAGGATTACCTTTTCCACTACCCATTTTTACATCTAAAGGTTTTCTCGTAACTGGTACGTGAGGGAATATTCTAATCCAAATTTTTCCGCCTCTTTTAATGTATCTTGTCATTGCCTGTCTCGATGCCTCTATTTGACGAGACGTAATTCTTTCATGACCGAGAGACATTAGGCCATAATCACCAAAAGCAACAAAATTACCAGAAGACGCAACTCCACGGATTTTACCTTTTCGGACTTTTCTAAATTTAGTTCTACTTGGTAATAACATATTAGATTACCTCGCCCTTATAAATCCAAACTTTTACACCAATTAGACCGGCTGGTGTACGTGCGGCAACTTTAGCAAAATCAATATTAGCCCGGATTGTGTGAAGTGGTACTGAACCAGCAAATTCTTTCTCTCGTCTAGACATTTCAGCACCATTTAGTCGTCCGGCAACTTCGATTTTAATGCCTAATGCACCCGCTCTCATAGCCGCAGCAGCAGATGATTTGATTGCACGTCTGAAATTTATTCTTCTTTCTAACTGATGAGCAACATTTTCGGCTACCAACTTAGCATGCATATCAGGTTTTTTGATTTCTTCTATATTTACTCTTGTTGGAGTATTATAGATTTTCTCAAAAATTTCTTTAAGTTCAGTCGCGCCAGTTCCGCCCCTTCCAATAACTACTCCGGCTTTAGCGGTTGAGATTGTTATAGTAACCAGGTTTGGTGTTCGGTTGATTTCAACTCGATTAATTGATGCTCGTGAACCAAGTTTTTGATCTATCAACTTTCTAACTGTCAAATCGTCTTTTAAGAAATTAGCATAGTCATTTTTAGAAGCAAACCACTTAGAAGACCAATCTTTATTGGTTTGAAGACGCATCGAAATTGGATTTACTTTATGGCCCATTACTTATTCTCCTTAGCTGCTTTAGGTTTAGATGCAGTCTCTTTTTTGACTGATTGACGAAGTTGACCATCTATTTTAACTCTAATGTGGCATGTCTGTCGTTGAAAAGGATGTGCCATTCCACGAGCTACTGGTCTAAATCTTTTAAGACTAGGACCGTGGTTAACTGTAATTTCGGTAATAAACAAACCTTCTTGTTTGTAGCCATGGTTATGTGTTGCGTTAGCCGATGCGCTTTTTATGACATCTATAACTGCCTTAGCACCTCTTCTGTTTGTATAAGAAAGGATTGTAAGAGCATCAGTTACAGTACGGCCTCTGACAAGAGCTGCCACTTGGGAGACTTTTCTTGGGCTAATTTTAACTGATTTGGCAACTGCTAATACCGACATTTTACTTACCCTTCGCTAACTTTCCACCATGTGATCGGAATTTTCTAGTTGGCGAAAATTCACCAAGTTTATGTCCAACCATATTTTCAGTAATAAAAACTGGCACATGAACTTTACCATTATGAACAGCAATAGTTCGACCAACAAAATCAGGTGAGATAGTTGAATATCTAGCCCAAGTCTTAATAATAGTTCTGTCTTCAGAACCAAGTGCTTTTACCTTCTTGGCTAGTTTAAAATCTACGAATGGTCCTTTTTTACTTGATCTTGACATAATTATTTCCTTTTAGAAGCGTGCCTGCTTCTGACTATAAATTTATCACTTCGTTTTCTTGTTCTTGTTTTGAAACCAAGTGTCTTTTGACCCCATGGAGTCTTTGGTGCAGATCCATGATTCTTTCCACCACCAACACCATGACGACCTCCGTCACCACCACCGTGAGGGTGATCGACCGCATTCATTACCACACCTCTAACGGATGGTCGTATGCCTCTGTGTCGATTGCTACCAGCTTTTCCAATCTTAACATTCTGATGCTGTTCATTGCCAATTACACCGAGTGAAGCTTGGCAGTTTTCATTAATAAGTCTAACTTCACCGCTTGGTAATCTAACCTGAGCATAGCCATTATCGCGTCCCATTAATTGAGCACTGTTACCGGCTGATCTAACAAGTTGACCGCCTTTGCCGATTGATAATTCAATATTATGGATTGAACTCCCGATTGGAATATTTTTAAGCATAAAACGGTTTCCTGATTCTATTGGTGCGTCTTCGCCGGTCATGATTGATTGACCTTGCTTCATGTCGGATGTCGCTAGGATATAAGCGTAGGTGTTATCAGGTTTTTTAACACGAGCAATCCGAGCACTTCGGTTAGGGTCATACTCTATGTGTTCAATTACACCTTTAAAACCATCTTCTAGATTAAAACTGACTAATCGATAAAACTTTTTAGCACCACCACCTTGATGACGTGTAGTAATTCTACCTTGATTGTTTCTTCCGCTTTTAGTTTTTTTAATTACAAGTAGAGATTTAACCGGTTTTTTAGTAGTAATAGCAGAAAAATCCTGCGTTGTTTTACCACGTCGACCGGGGCTGGTTGGATTTAGGTTAACAATTGGCATTATGCCTTCTCCTTTTTGGTAGTCTTAGGCTTTTTAGTCTCTTTCTTATCAATCTTTTCAGCCGCTTTGTCAAAGTTTTCTTGAGCTTTTTGTTCTTTCTTAGATTCTTCTTCAATTGCGTCAAAGAATGGTAAGCTAAACCCTTCCTTTAAATAAACATACGCCTTCTTAACATCAGTTCTTTTGCCGTAAGAATTATCGTATCTTTTACCGGTCAATGAGATAGTTCTTTTAGTTTTACCAGGTGTATGGACAATATTAACTGACTGAACTTCAACTTTATAATAATCTTCAATTTGTTGTTTAATAGAGATCTTATTAGCATTTTTTGGAACCTTAAAAGCATAAATCTTAGAGGATGAGATTTTATAGGTTTTTTCTGACAAAATTGGTAATAGTTCTAAAAGATTAGACATTATTTAGTCTCCTTAGAGCTTTTTAGCTGAGCTGATAAGCCATCGAGGGCAGAATTTTCAATAACAATATTATCAGCATTTAATATGTCAAAAACATTGAGATATGAACTGTTAACAACTTTAAAATTAGTGACGTTACGAGACGATAGAGTCAACTCTGGAGTTTTATTCGAAACGACTAATAAGACATTGCCTTTGTTAGCATCTAGTTTATCGATTAGCGCAACTAGTTTAGCAGTACTTGGTTTAACGACATCAAAAGATTCAATAAATTTGATAGCATTGGCAGTTAGTTTAGCCGATAAAGCCTGCTTTACAGCTAGCTTCCGAGCTTTAGTGTTTAGTTTTAAAGAATAGTTTTCAACTCCTGTTGGTCCAAAAGCAACTCCACCGCCTTTCCATATAGGGTTTCTTGACGAACCAAAACGAGCTCGCCCAGTACCTTTTTGTCGCCATGGTTTTTTACCACCACCGGAAACCAAACCTCGTGTTTTTGTAACAGCATTGTTGGTTCGACCGTTTGCTAAATATGTCTTATAAGCTTGCGAGAGCAATTGATGATTGACTTCAGAAATTCCGAAAACTTCTTTATCTAATGTTAGCTTAGTAGCTGTTTTTTCAGCTTTCTTCGAATATAGGGTAGCAGTTGAAGCCATTATGCTCTCCCTTTAATTAAAACGGTTGATTTTCTAGGACCAGGCACTGCGCCAGAAAGACCAATCAGACGATTTTCAAGATCAACAAAATTAACTTTTAAGTTTTTAACAGTTACACGGTCGTTACCCATTCGACCGGCCATTTTTTTGCCTTTAAAAATTCGTTGAGGGTACATTGATCCAATTGAACCAGGTCGACGATAGCTACGACCACCATGAGTTTTACGACCTCTTTTGAAATTGTGTCGCTTAATCGTACCAGCAAAACCTTTTCCTTTAGAGTTAGAGGTAACGTCAACTTTATCATTGACATTAAAAATGTCGAGGTTTAATTCATCCCCGACATTTAAGTTTGATTCAGTTTGGTCAATTCTATATTCTCTAATAATCTTCGGTAAAAACTTGCTAGCTTTAACGTGACCTGCCAATGGTTTTGACAACTTAGTTACTTCCTTAGCGCCAACCTGAACGGCATTGTAGCCATCATTTTCTTGATTTTTTAGCTGAGTAACAACTTGTTTAGGAACCGCTAAAACTGTCACAGCTTCAACCACACCATTTTCATTAATGGTGCTGAGCATTCCAATTTTAGTAGCGATAAGTTGTTTCATATATATTCTTATTCTTTAAAAATTAAAAAATAGCGCAAAGTACAGTATCACCTCTATTAAACGAGGATGACTTATACCTCTAAGCTATAAATTTTAACAGATACCGTTATAGATTATCACAATTAAGTGATATCTGTCAATGCGTTGAGTTTTTTACTTCAACTACATTTTGATTTCGACATCACAACCGGCTGGAAGTGATAGACTCATCAAGGAATCAATTGTCTTTGAAGTTGGTTCTAAAACATCGATTAATCTTTTATGAGTTCGCATCTCGAACTGCTCACGTCCTTTTTTATAGACATGAGGGCTTTTAATTACCGTAAAGGTGTTTTTTCTAGTCGGCAATGGAATTGGTCCGGCTACAACTGCACCAGTTCTTAGTGCAGTATCGATAATTTGTTTGGCAGCCTGATCAATTACTTTATGATCATAGGCTTTTAGCCTGATTCTAATTCTCTGTTTCTGTTCTGGCTTTTTCGAGTCGTTCATTGATTTTTCCTTATTGCCCTTTGTAAAGAGCTGTACTGTAACATCAACTTATATTTATTAAAGTAGTGACTTTTATTCAGCACGATTAAATTCTGATAGATTCTAGCAATAAGTTGACTAAACTGTCAAATTATTTAACAATTTTGGTTACAACACCGGCGCCAACAGTTTTACCACCTTCTCGGATAGCAAAACGTAGACCTTGGTCCATAGCAATTGGTGCAAGTAATTTTACTTTGAAAGTTACTGTATCGCCAGGCATAACCATTTCTTTGTCAGCAGGTAATTCAACTTCACCTGTAACATCTGTGGTCCTGAAGTAAAATTGAGGCTTGTATCCCTTAAAGAAAGGAGTGTGTCGACCACCTTCTTCTTTGGTAAGTATGTAGACCTCTGAGTCAAATTCGGTATGAGGAGTAATAGAACCTGGTTTTGCAAGAACTTGACCTCTTTCGATATCATCTCTTTCAATTCCACGAAGTAAGACACCAGCGTTATCTCCGGCTTGACCTTGATCAAGAGATTTCTTGAAAGCTTCAATACCGATAACAACTGATTTTCGACTGTCTCTAATTCCAACAATTTCAACTTCATCATTAATCTTAACGATTCCCGTTTCGATTCGGCCGGTAGCAACCGTGCCTCGTCCTTTAATTGAAAAGACATCTTCGATTGGCATTAAGAAAGGTTTGTCCAACTCTCTCTTAGGCTCTGGAATATAGTCATCCATAGCCTTAACTAGTTCCATGATAGCGTCTTCGTTAGCTGCGTCACCTTCGAGTGCTTTAGCAGCTGAACCACGAATAATAGGAGCTTCTCGGTCGAAACCGTTCTTTTCAAGTAGTTCACGAACTTCTTCTTCAACTAGATCAACTAACTCAGCATCTGCTAAGTCCATCTTGTTTAAGAAAACAAGAATTTTTGGTACACCGACCTGTCGAGCTAACAATACGTGCTCTCTTGTCTGAGGCATAGGACCATCAGCAGCGGATACAACCAATATAGCTCCGTCGATTTGAGCAGCACCAGTAATCATGTTTTTAACGTAGTCTGCGTGACCAGGCATATCAACATGAGCGTAGTGTCTCTTTTCGCTTTCGTATTCTTGGTGAGAAGTTGCTATGGTAATACCACGCTGTCTCTCTTCAGGTGCATTGTCAATCTGGTCATAAGCGACAGGCTTGTTGACGGTGCTTGGTAATTTTTTAGCAAGTACACTAGTAATTGCTGCTGTTAGCGTGGTTTTTCCGTGGTCAACGTGACCCATAGTACCGACGTTAACATGTGGTTTGGAACGATCAAACTGATCAGCCATTTTTATTGCTCCTTAATATTTAAAAAATTATATTAGACTTTAAGCATTAGTATCAAGACTCACACTAAAGCGTCTAGGAATTAGTATACTGTAAAAGTTAATGTTTTGTAAAGTAATAACTTCTGTTACGATTTAGCATTCTTAGCTATAATCGCCTCGGTGACATTGCCAGGAACATCAGAATAATGATCAAGTTCCATGGTTGAACTAGCACGACCTTGAGTAATACTTCTAAGATTAGTTGTATAGCCAAACATTTCACCAAGCGGTACAAATGAAGTTATCTCTTTAATGCCACCACTTAAGTCTTCCATTGACTCTATTTGACCTCGTTTTGAATTTAAATCGCCGATCACATCACCCATGAAAGATTCTGGTGTAACAACAACCACTTTCATAATCGGTTCCATTAAAACTGGGGAAGCCTTCTTGACTCCTTCTTGAAGCGCCATTGATCCAGCTATTTTGAAGGCAAGTTCGGATGAGTCAACTTCGTGATAACTTCCATCGTAAAGTTCAGCTATTAAATCAACAACTGGGTAACCAGCCAGAACACCGTTATTCATGGCCTCGGTTATACCTTGCTCAACAGGCTTAATATACTCGGCAGGGACTACACCACCTTTGATCGAGTTTATGAATTTAAATCCTTCACCAGATTTATTTTGAGATAATCTAAGCCAGACGTCACCGTATTGTCCACGGCCACCAGACTGTCTAATAAACTTACCTTGAACTTCAACATTGTCTTTTCTGATTGTTTCTCGGTATGCAACTTGAGGTTGACCGATATTAGCCTCAACGCTAAATTCTCTTTTCATACGATCAACTAGAATTTCTAGATGCAGCTCACCCATTCCTGAGATAATCGTCTGGCCAGTTTCTTCATCAACTCGTATTCTGAAGGTTGGATCCTCTTCGGCCAGTCTTTGCAAAGCCAAACTCATCTTTTCTTGATCGGCTTTAGTCTTTGGCTCGATGGCTATAGAAACGGGTGGTTCGGGAAATGTAATACTCTCAAGCACAATAGGATGGGCCTGTTCACATAAAGTATTACCAGTGGTAGTTCCCTTCAGCCCAACAATTGCAGCAATGTCACCAGCTAAAACCTCGGTCACATCTTCACGCTTGTCGGCTTGCATTCGAACAATTCGTCCAACTCTTTCTCTTTCTCCAGTAGAACTATTCAGAATATAACTACCGGCGGTAATTTTTCCCGAATAGACTCTAAAATAGGCTAATTTTCCGACAAAAGGATCAGTTGCAATTTTAAAAGCCAAAGCAGAAAATGGTTCGCTGTTATCGGGTTTTCTTTCAACTTCATCGCCGGTTTTTGGGTTAGTTCCCCATGTCGAACCACGATTAAGTGGACTAGGTAAAAATTCAACTACAGCATCGAGTAATTTTTCAACTATAACACCACGGCCATCTCCACCAGACACGGCAAAAAATTTACCGCCAAGAACTGCTCTTTTGATAGCCTCTTTAATCTCTTCCTCACTTAGACCTTCTTCG
>JAJXVX010000023.1 GCA_021781915.1 bacterium | reverse complement strand
GAATAATAGCATCAGTTCGAACTTCGGTTTTCATGTAATTCTTAAAAACTTGTTTAGTTCGTCGGCTAAGTCCTGTAATGTATTAGTCTCTTTTTCTAGGTAGAGACTAACATTAAGATCTCTTAGGAATATTTCCATACTATCTTTAAATTCACATGCCGGGATAACGGAGTATATAATAACCGGTACCTGCTGCAGGTCTTTATAACTTCTCAGTTCATAAAGAAATTCTACGCCAGAATGATCGGTTAATTGGATTTCAACCACTATTAAATCTGGGATAATTCTATCAACAATATTTATTGCTTTTTGGGCATTATTGGCAATCTCGACATCAAACTCTTCATTTGAAAAAAAATCTAAATAAATTTTAGACAGCAAATAATCGGGTTCTAGAATCAATACTTTTGAGGTTGAAATTTCAGGCATATTTATATCGTCAGTTGTAACTGTGGTATTGGTTCTAGGACTATTCCCAATCCACGTAAATGTCTATGCTGAGATGTTTTAAGTTTCAAATTCAGGTTATTTAGTATGTTGTCAGCTAGAAAAATTCCTGACGAGGCTGTATGCGAAAAACCGGTCAATGGTTGTCTTACCATACCATATAGTTTTCTTCCCTTTTTCAATGATTCGTTAGTTAAGGTACTGTCATCCGCATATATTCCCGCCACTAAACCGTATCGACACATATGTGAGGCAAGATAAATTCTCATCTGCTTATTTTCTGTGCTGGGTAAACTTTCAATCATTGAATAACCCAATGTGATTAATGATGTTTCCAATCCAGAATAGTTGGAAATAATTAGATTATTCTTACCCGATATATTTAAATCTATATCCACATTATAATTTTTAGCAATGGTTGCTAGCTTCTTGGCGGTGCTATATAGAACTGCTGATATTGAAATTGGTTCAAGACTAACATCTGTCTCTTCGAACGCCATCTTTAGACCCAAGCTATAAGCATTGAGCAATTCAACGGTATAATCACTGGTTGATTTTATAAGTAAGTTTTTATCTAAACCCGTTTTTATCGAAGTTTCAGCAGATTTTGATATCTGAAGTAAAGAGTTTTTTAGTTGATCTGTTAAGTTTAATAACAGCTTATAAGAAGAAGCTTCTCTTTGATTGAAATATTTGTTTTTTGAATCCGCCTTCATCTCTAATAATATATTATCACTGTCAGGTGATTAATATAAAGTATTAGCTTTTTAATTATTTAAGGAGAAAAACTAAAATCGGGTAAAATAATGCTATTAAAATCATTTATATAATTTTGTCCGATAGTCCAAATTTCAAGAGTTTCATTTCTAAGAGGAAGCACGACCATTGTTCCATCGAGGTTATTGACTATCTGGCCAGTTATCATAACCCCAACAACTTGAGGTACTTTTGGTAAACTGTAGGCACTCACCTTTATTAATCCGTTTTGCTGCAAAGAACTAAAATTATTCATTGTTGAGGAGTAAGTTTGATTAACTATTTGAACTCTCAGACTAAAAGGCATCGATTGCGAATTTATTGATGGAACATAATTAGGGTTAAAATATCCGTCGACTAGATAGTTATTTGATGTTGTGTCGACATACGCACTCCACGTTTTAGGATAATTAACCGAAATACTGCCGTAGTCAGAAGGACCCGTATAATTGGCTAAAGGGTATTTTATTTGATTCTGATAACTTACATTGTCCACAGTTTGCTGCTGGTTTTTTGCCACCAAAACAGCCGCTGCGATTTTACTATCTACATTGTTTTTATAATCTTGTCTGGACAGATATGTATTGTATGAAAAAATGCTTAATCCGACAATTATTGCAAGCTCTAAGATCATCAAAGTTAGAGAAAGTATCGATCCTCTGGAATTTCTAATCATAAGTACAATTCTAACTAAATTTTATATTTGTAGCAAATGCGTCTCTATGACGATTGATTATACTGATAGAAAAATAAGTTATTCGATTCAAGATATGGTTTTTTACCGGGTATTTGAAATGAATAGCTAACCAATTTTAAGCCATGGTTTAGTTTTATTTTACTTATTTTCTTATCAAGTTTTTCCATATATTTCGGTAAAAGAAAGACAAAAACAGCATCAGCGCTAGGAATTTCTTTGGACCAAAAATTGCCATAAACTATTTTTACTCTTCTGCCGTATCTGCGGGTGCTTAAATATGAGATTAAAAACAAAATAGGATTTAACTCGTAGCCTATAACATTAAGGTTTCTTTTTGCTGCTAAGCGTAGAATTTTACCTTCACCTGACCCTAAATCAATAATAGTCTGACCCTCTTTCAAATCCAGTAGATCAATAGCCTGTTCAGCCGAATCTGTCATAACCGGTAGGTAAGGTGCTCCAAATAAAACCACAAACGAAAAAGAAATTACGACTACAAAAACTACAAATAAAAAATATGTCATCTATTTAATATGTTCAAGCGTATTTTTGGCTTGTTTTAAGTAATCCTTTAAGGATTTAATTAATTTATCAGCTTGTTTATATAATTCAATCAACTCGTCGATACCTACACTCTCATCTTTTATTTTTAACACAATCGCTTCTAGCTCAATCTTATTTTTATTGTAATCAAAACTATTTTTGGCCATTTTTTTTCTCCAAAGTTTTAATTTCCGACTCTATATTATATCTACTAGTTTCTATCATTATACTATCCTTTAAACTTAAAACGGTCTCACTGTTTATATAAACACCGTCTTTTTTTATTAATGCATAGCCTCTTTTTAAAGGTAATTTAGGATCATAGGCTTTAGATATTTCTTCTACCATATCTAAATATTTTTCTTCCTCCGACATTACATATTTAGCTGAATTAATAAAATCTGAGTATAAACTGCCTATTCTCTGTTCTTCAAAATTTATTCTATAACTAATAAATGATTTTAGGCTTTTAAGTTCATTATCTAAAATCGATGTGGCAACATCACGACTCGGTGTCAGTAATTCGGCAGCATTTGACGGAGTGGAGGCTCTTTTATCGGCAGCTAATTCTGCAAGGGACTCATCTGTTTCGTGACCGATTGCAACTAGTGTTGGGATTCTACTAGAAGCGATTGATCGAACTAGTTTTTCGCTATTAAAATATTGTAAATCGTCCGGGCTCCCTCCCCCTCTGGTTATGACTAAAACATCAACTAATTTATCAGAACTATTAAACTTTTGAATTGCATCAATTATTTGATCGCTTGATTTATCCCCTTGAACTAAGACATCTTTCACGACAATCCTAATACCTCCAAAACGATTGGTTAATATCTTAATAAAATCTGCGTAAGCTGCCGAATCAATCGAAGTTATGAGACCAATGCTCGAAGGAGGATAAGCAATATTTCTTTTTCTAGATTCATCAAATAGACCTTCTTTTAATAACCTTTCCTTTAATAAATCTGCAGATTTTTTGATACTGCCCTCTCCTACCAGCTTGATAGCAAAAAAATTTAATTTGAAACCGAATTTTGGATGAAGTCTTGGTGTCGATATAACCTCTATCAACATCCCTGGCTCAATTGGACAATCAAGGTTGGAAGCGTATCCCCAGAATTCTACTTTTGCGAAATTGTCCTTTAAATCAAAATAGATTATGTTATTTCTGAGTTTTAAATTGGAAACTTCGCCGTAAATTTTGACTCTATTATAGGCATATTCAATAGTCTGATTAAAATAATCAACAAACTCACTTACTTCAAATACCATAGAAGTATCATCTTGCATTAATCAAGTACCGATTTATTATTAGATAATCTATTAACTGACATTTGGTAGAAAATATATCCGGGTGGAATCTGAAGAAGCGTATTTAAAACTCTATACATTATTGTCACAGGAAGGCTAATTTTTGCTGGAACACCTACAGCAGCGAGTACTATCGTCATTAATGCTTCATATACACCGATTCCACCAGGCAAGACGGAAATCAACCCAGCAAAATTGGCTACGGCATAAGCTAAAATGACTGCTCCAGGGTTAATGAATGAATCAAATGCCATATAAACAGCATACAATGCCATTACCTCAGTTAGATTAGCTAACAATGCGTACACAAAAGGACTTCTTAGTTGTTTTGGATTTTCTTTGATTGCAACGTAGGCATCATGAAAATCATCAAAAACATTTTTAGCCTTATTAATATTAATAGTTTCGGGGTTTGATTTTCTGACTAACTGAATAATTTTATTAATCACTTTTGTTGAGTTAATAAAAAAATTATTAATCCTAGACCTTGATCCCACGATATATACAAAAAAAGCTGTTAATACTAGCAGTAACGTAGACAACGTACTGGCAACCAAAATAGACACGTCATTAACATGTCCGCCGAACGATAGTGAGATAATACCGAAAACTATTAAAATCTCAAAAGATATAAGTATAAGTCCAAGTTTAATGACCTGTATCAAGGTAGCTTTGCCGCCGGTTAGTTTTTTGCCGTTTCTAAGTCTTAAGCCAAAGTAAGAAAGTCCCGTTACCCCAGCGCTTGGAAAAACATGATTAACAAAATTTAATTCCAGGGATATTTTGTAAAGTTCTCCGTATTTGAACTTATTGCCAACTATTTGAAATAATTTTTGATAAAGTTTTGTCTGAGCATGATAATTTAATAGTTCTATCGGAATAAGCAATAAAAGTGCATAGGCGTTAACGTTAGTTAAGTTCCTTAAAGTAATCAATATTTGGTGTCTGGTAGTATACATCACGAACAACAATGCCAAAATCGTAAACCATGTGAGTATAGATTTCCATCTATTTAAAACAACTTTTTTGAAATTCATAATAACAGTCTGATTACCTACCTGGACCAAAAAATAATTTTTTAAATTATTCTAATGCAATTATACTCTAATAATGAAAATGAATGGCAGTATCTTCGTATTAGGCAGAGACTCGGACATATCGTTGTCTGAAATCAGAAGTCTCTATAAAGATTCTCATAATATTGAGATTCTGTCGCCCCAGGTCTGCTATGTTGATATAAACTCCGAGGAGGTCGATTTTGCCAGAATCGGCGGATCAATAAAGCTGGCAAGGTTAATTTCAGTCAATAAATCTAGTGAAAACTATGAACAACTACTTTATTTCACCTCATCTGTTTTAGAAAAATTAACCGAAGATAATAATTCTAAAATTAATTTAGGTATAAGCATTTACCAGTCAAACCTGTCGTTGAAAAACTTGAATAAATTTAAGATGGATTTGAAGAATCATCTTAAATCAACTGGTAAATCTATCAGGTTAATACCCAATAGCTCAATGTCATTATCATCAGCCCAGACATTTCATAATAATCTGGATCGAAAAAATAACGTGGAGTTAATAATTGTGTATTCTCAACATTCCTATTATATCTCTCAGGTGACAGCTGTTCAGGATATCGACGATTACTTTAATAGAGATAGGATGCGACCAAAAAGGGACACTCGAGTAGGTATGCTTCCTCCAAAACTAGCTCAAATTATGATTAATTTAGCTAGTGTAAAACTAAAAACTATCAATGGCTCAGAGGCGCCACTGTTACTCGATCCTTTCTGTGGAACCGGTGTAGTACTTCAGGAAGCTCAATTAATGGGCTACAGGATTATGGGAACAGATTTATCGGAAAAAATGGTTGCTTATACCAAAGAAAATATCGACTGGTTGTCTGCAGAGTATCATCTTAATCGGAATCTGGCTTTTTTCTTCGATGTTGGCGACGCTACTAATTATAGATGGCCAGAAAGACCAAATTTAGTAGTGTCAGAAGTATACCTAGGTCCCCCGCTAACACAAAAACCATCTCTCGATATGATTCATAAATACCGAGACGATTGTCAGACGATATTTAAAATGTTTTTATCAAATTTAGCCAACCAATTAAACAGTGGTGCTGTCTTGTGTTTAGCGGTTCCAGCTTGGCGATTTAAGGATATTTTTGTTGGTTTAACCATAGTTGACCAGTTGAACGATTTAGGCTATAATCAAGTAAAGTTTGAGTCAGTCAATCAACTGCCACTTATATATCATAGACAGGGTCAGTTCGTAGCAAGACAGTTATTAGTTTTAGAGAAAATATAATCTAATTTAAGAAGGATCATATGAGTCACGTAAAAGCCGGTGGAACATCCAAAAACGTTCACGACAGTCCTGGTCAACGACTAGGAGTTAAATTATTCGGTGGACAACCAGTTAAGGTAGGACAAGTAATAGTGAGACAAGTCGGCATGACTAAAAGGCCCGGAATTGGGACAATGGTAAGCCGTAACTTTACGATTCATGCAGCAAAAGACGGTGTAGTCGAGTTTAAGAAAAAGAAAATAAGACTTTTTAGCGGCAAAAGTGTCTACAGAACTGAAGTTTCAGTTAAATAAGACTTTTTTTACAGATTTTTTTTAGTCTATTTATTTGATCCAGCTTGAGATAAGTGAAATCTGATTCTTTCAATAACATCGGTTATTACAACCTGTGATTTGACCAAATAATCATCAACTCCAAGTGCCTCTGCTTTATCTTTATCACTATCTTGACTTAAAGCAGTCAACATAATAATTTTAACATTAGAGGTCTCAGGCGTATTTCTTAATATATCCAGTACATCGAACCCGCTGACTTTTGGCATCATAACATCTAGAAGTATTAAATCAGGCTTAAAGTTAAGTGTTGTTGCTAGAGCATCTTCTCCGTTAGCCACTCTTCTCACTTCAAAACCCTCTATCTCTAGTCTAGATAAATAGACATTGGCTAATGCGTCATCGTCTTCAACAAGTAGTATTCTTTTCATGTTGCCAGATTCATTTTTTGTATCCATACACTATATACTAACCTAAGCAGTTTTATACATCAATACTTATGTTTAATTATACTTTTTACTAAGCCATCGAACATTGGATGTGGTCGATTTGGTCTACTTTTAAATTCGGGGTGAAATTGACTTGCTAAGAAAAATGGATGATCTATCGCCTCTATAATCTCAACTAAATTATTATCTTTATTCACACCACTAACTTTAATCCCCCAGTCAGTATAAAATTCAGTGAAATCATTATTGCACTCACCTCGATGCCTATGCCTCTCGGTAACCTCTGATTTGCCATATATACTACTGGCCAATGTTTTAGGCAAAACACTACATTTATAATCACCAAGTCTCATTGTGCCGCCCGTCATTAGTTTATCTCTTTGGTTTTTCATTGTAGTTATAACCTGGTTCGCTGCTACATCTGTAAGCTCAAAAGTTGATGCGGTTTTAATCCCAGCGTTTCGGGCTGCCCCAATCACGGCCATTTGCAGTCCAAGGCATAATCCTAGATACGGAATATTTTCATCTAAAGCTATCTGGGCTGCCTTAATCTTGCCTTCTAGTCCTCTAACGCCAAAACCACCCGGAACAACGATACCGTCATACGATTCTAGTTTTAATTTCAAACTATCATACTCACTATTTTCAAAACCATCAAACTCAGAAGCATCTAACCAGTCAATATTTATATTAACTCCGTTGTTCCAAGCTGCTGACTTTAAAGCTTCAAGTACCGAAAGATAAGTGTCGCTATTATCCATATATTTAGCAACCATTGCAATATTAAGAGTTTCTGTAAAATTAGTTAAAGCCCTCTTAACGACTTCACGCCAACCATCTAATTTAGGCTTAACTACTTTAAGATTGAGTTTTTTCATTATCACATCAGCTATACCACTATCTTCTAAAGTTAAAGGCACCTCGTAAATGGTATGAGCATTCGGCAACAGTGCTATTGAATCATTTTCAACTCCAGCAAATAAACTCAATTTATTTTTAATTTTTTTATCGGCCTTATGTTCGCTTCGAGCTACCAAAATGTCTGGAACTATACCCAATCCTCTAAGTTCTCTGACTGAATTTTGTGCCGGTTTAGTTTTTAGTTCATTTGATGCGTTTAAATATGGAAGATACACGAGA
>JAJXVX010000022.1 GCA_021781915.1 bacterium | reverse complement strand
AGCATTTTATTCTCTCGATAACATGACTGTAAAAGCCTCGGCCGGAATATCAATTTTACCGAATCTCTTCATTCGCTCTTTACCTTTTTTTTGCTTGGCTAAAACTTTCTTTTTTCTCGATACGTCGCCACCGTAAAGTCCGCTGGTAACGTCTTTTCGATAAGCTGACAGGTCTTCTCTGGCAATGAATTTTCCACCAACGGCCGCTTGCAAAGCAACCTGAAAGTTTTGTCTCGGAATAACGTTTTTTAGTTTCTCTACGACCATTCGGCCTAGTCTTTGAGCTTCTGTTCGATGAACCATAATCGATAAAGCATCGATTCTATCGCCGGCAACATAGAAATCAAGCCGGACAATATCTTCTTGTCTAAAATCATCAATATCATAATTAAAAGAGCCGTAGCCGCTAGTAATACTTTTTAGTGAATCATAAAAGTCTGTTAATAAATTAGCCAGTGGTGCTTCAAAATCAATTATCGCTCGGTCCTCAAGATAACTTACGTTATTTTGAATACCTCGGTTTTTAGTAATTAACTGGATAATTGAACCGACGAATTGATTAGGTGCAATAATCTCACCTTTAACCCAAGGTTCGTAAATTGCAGTTATTTTATCGTGATCGGGTAATTCGCTAGCGCTCTTGATGTTTATGGTCGTACCATCAGTTAGGTCAACTTTGTAATTTGTTGAAGGATTAGTGACTATTAGGCTTAAGCCATACTCTCTCTCAAACCTTTCCCTAACTATTTCTAAATGTAATAATCCTAAAAATCCAATTCTAATACCAAAACCTAAAACCGGTGAACTCTCGAGCGAATATTGTAAGGCCGAGTCACTTAAACTCAACTTATCGATAGCATCTTTTAGTTCATTATATTTCTCATTACTTTCTGGGAAAAAACCGGCGTAAACAAAAGGTCTAACTTCTCTGTATCCGCTGAGAGGCTGAGAGGCTGGAGCCGACAGAAGAGTCACAGTATCACCAACCTTAGCTTGTTTGGTCGATTTAAAGTTAGTCACAACATAACCAATTTCACCGGACTTCAGATTGCCTAGTGGTTGCATGTTAGGAGTTAGAGCACCTGTTTCAAGTGCTATGCCTTCAAATTTAGAAACCATTAATTTAATGTTGTCAGACGATTTTAAGTTACCGTCAAAAACCCGTAGATAAAGCACAACTCCACGGTATTCATCATAAAAAGAATCAAAGACTAACGCTCTAAGATAATCTTCTCGGCCAATTTCTGGCGCTGGAATATCTGAAATAACATGATCCAAAACGGCTTCAACATTTTGTCCGGTCTTAGCGGAAATTAAAATGATGTCTTCGTTTTTACCAAGTAAATCAGTGATTTCTTTGATGACTTTTTCGGTGTTGGCAGCCGGTAAATCGATTTTATTAATTACGGGGATTATCTTAAGGTTTGCCTCCATAGCCAAGTAAACATTGGCTAATGTCTGGGCTTGAATACCTTGCGTGGCATCGACCACCAGTATGGCTCCTTCACAAGCCGCCAAGCTTCTTGATACTTCGTAACTAAAATCAGCATGTCCTGGTGTATCAATTAAGTTAAGTTCGTATCCTTTGTACTGCATTCTAACCGGAGCAAGTTTAATCGTAATGCCTTTTTCTCTCTCCAAATCCATCTTATCCAAAACTTGAGCCTTCATATCTCGTTTCGATATAGTGCCGGTAATTTCAAGTAATCGATCAGCTAAAGTTGATTTACCGTGATCGATATGAGCAATAATACAAAAATTTCGAATCTTCAAGTTTTCCATAAATTAAATATCTAACCTGATTGGCTTTAGGATAAGCTTATAGACTTTTTTAATAAATGGCCGGACTTCCTCTAGGTCAAAGAATGATGACATTATGATGTGAACTAGAAAAGTAACGCCCGTAATAAAGAATAGTTTTCCACCTAGAGTAATGACACCTTTGTCGGTAATATTTAAAGGATAGATGGTGACCATTATATAGCCGGCGATAACACTAAATCCGGTGACTGAAACAATTCTAGCCACACCGTTGAAAAATTCTCCATTGAAAATTCGATGATCGCGGATAATCATTATAGTCGACAGAGTTAAGACTTCTAAGCTAGCGACAATCGACTGGGCTATAGCTAGTCCGGCAACACCATACATCGAACTTTGGGCTAGATAAAGGGCTAAGGTAATGTTTAGGCCAATGGCAAATATTGATACGATTAACGGGGTTTTAGTATCTTTATGCGAATAAAACCACCGAGAAATAATTGAGTAGATAATCCTAGCAAAAATAGCAAAAACCAAAAAACCAAAGATAATCGATATCTGTTGATCGCCACTAGTGTAAATTAACCTGGCCAAATAACCTCGGCAAAAATAAGCCACCACGCTAACAGGTGCACTAATCCAAATCATTGTTCTTAAAATTTGTTGAAAGTCTCTTCTAAACAAATCCGGCCGGTTTTGAGATAAACGTTTATTTAGTTTAGGGAATGCCGCCGTAGCGATTGAAGTACCAATTAGTAGTATCGGAGCGGTGCTTAAAATATAGGCATTGGAGTAGTTGGAGATAGCGCCTGAACCAAGACCAGAAGCGATATGTGTTTCAACAATGTCTTCAACCTGATCAATCCCCTGATCAAGCGATCTCGGTGGTAAATTCCGCAAAACTTTTTTAAAATCGCTCGAGCGCCAAATAATTTTTGGATGCCAAACAAAGTTAGTTTTAAACAACCCAATAAGAACAACTACCAATTGGATGACGGCACCAATAAAGGCACCAACGCCAAGACCAATCAAACCCAAACTATGACGGAAAAGATAGATACTAGCAATAATCGACAAGTTATAAAAGATTGGCGCGACGGCATAAAAAAAGAATCGACCCATTGTTTGCTGAATCGATGTTAAAATTCCGGAAATTGTAAATAATAAGGGATTAAACGCCAGCAATCTCATGATATTGGCAGCTGTATTTATTTCATCTGGCGGTAAGTGAGGTGCTACGACATGTGCAATTAGATAGCGAGCGAAAATTAAGATAAATACTGCTACACCGACCATGACGATAGACAGGAAGTTTAACAGTGAGCTGGAAAGTTCCCACATGGCTTTATGATTGCCTTTAGTTAATCGATCTGTTAAGACTGGAATAAATGCCACACCTAAGGCTCCGGCCGATAAGGTGAAGAAAAATAAATCCGGAATGTTGAAAGCGGCGAAGTAAGCATCGGTTGAATTTGGTCCGACTAGCGGAAAGTTAGCGTTTACTAGTTTGGTTCTCAGAAAACCTAATATCTGACCAAATAATGCAGCGCCAATCAACAAAAATGCAGCCGATGAGACTGAAGTAATTTTCTTCTTTGTCTTTGGTTTAGTTTCGTCCATAAAAAAATATCTTTAAATAAGTATAGAACAGATACCAATCCTTATCCATAAAAATCAGTAACTATTTAAAAAATATTAGTAGAGTAGTGCGGTTTTTGGAACTGTGGCGCCGTCTAAAATTTCAGCCACTTCTTTTGCATCAACAGTCTCTTTTTCCAGTAAAACTTCTTTTAACTTTTCTAGATAAGACAAGTTAGCTTTAATAACTAATCTAGCTCTAGTAGCCGCTTCGGTAATTAGAGATTCAACTTCTTCATCGATTACCTTAGCTGTTTCTTCGGAATAATCTCTTTCATGAACTAATCGATCAATCATCATGCCATCATCAACCATAAAAACTTGATCTCTTAATTTCTTGCCCATTCCCTGGTTTACCACCATATCTCGAGCCAATTCACTTGCACCTTTTAAGTCAGAACCGGCACCAGTAGTGATTTTATCAGCCCCTAAGATTATCTCCTCAGCGACACGGCCGCCTAAACCTCTAGCCAAAATATCTTTGAATTGAACTAAGGAATTAAAAACTCTGTCTTCTGGAGGAATAAACCAAGTCACTCCACCAGTACCGCCACGTGGGATAATGGTAATTTTATGGACTGGGTCACTGTCGGGAAGAACGTGTCCAACTAAAGCATGTCCAGCTTCGTGATAAGCTGTGATGCGTTTATCTTCCTCATTCATAACTTTGTTTTTTCTCTCCGGTCCAATTGCAACTCTCTCAAATGCCTCAGTCACATCGGCTTCGCTAATCTCGTTGTGGGAATTTCGAGCGGCGATAATAGCTGATTCGTTAGCAATATTAGCAAGGTCAGCGCCAGAAGACCCGGCTGTTTTAGCCGCCAAGGCATCTAAATTGACTGATTTAGCTAGTGGCTTTTTAGTGAAATGTACCTTCATAATTGCTAAACGATCTTTTCGGTCTGGCAAACCTATGTTGACTCTTCGGTCAAATCGTCCCGGACGAAGCAGAGCTGGATCAAGCACATCTGCTCGGTTAGTAGCTGCTAAAACTATGACGCTTTGACCCTGTTCGAAACCATCCATTTCAACTAAAATTTGATTGAGGGTTTGTTCTCTTTCATCGTGGCCACCACCCATGCCGCTGCCTCTTTTACGACCGACTGCATCTATTTCATCAATAAATATAATACATGGGGCATTCTTTTTAGCCTTAGCGAATAAATCTCGGACTCTCGAGGCACCGACACCGACGAACATTTCGACAAATTCTGAACCGGAAATACTAAAGAATGGCACATTGGCTTCACCGGCTGTAGCTCTAGCTAACATTGTTTTTCCCGTACCAGGAGGACCAACTAGTAAAACACCTTTTGGAATTTTGGCACCAAGTGCAGCGAATTTTTTAGGAAATTTCAAAAACTCAACAACTTCTTCAAGATCTTGTTTAGATTCTTCCGAACCAGCCACGTCTTTAAAACTAACCTTGTCTTTTTCATTACCATAAAGGCGTGCTTTACTCTTACCAAAACTAAGAGCCTGGTTGCCTTGTCCTTGAGCGCTCCTCAAAATGAAGAACAAAACTCCAGCGATAATTAGAACCGGTAAGACAGAGTCTAAAATACTAAGCCAAACTGAAGTTGAGCTGGTTTGTGGCTTATAGTTAACCTGTACTTTTGAGTAATCAAGACCAAGTGTCTTCAGACTGACATTTGGATCAGTATAAGTTTTAAGAGTCGCCGAAGTAGAATTTTTTGGAGTTATATCGACTTCATTGGAATTAGCAATAACTGTCAGGCTCTTATAATCACCTTTATTGGCATCAGTGATCATTTGAGTGATTGGAATAGTTTTAATGTTTGAATTGTTTTGTGTTGACGACGCAAATAAAACTAAACCAAACAAAACTAATAGGATAATAAATCCGGCGTTCTTAAAATATTTCTTATTACCTGAATTATTTCTAGAATTAATATCTAAAGGCTTCTTGTTCATTAACTTAATTATACCTCAACAAAATTAGATTTACTAGCGCTCTAGTACGTCGAGTGCCAACTGGTCTTTTCTAACAGTTACAAAATAATTATGTTTGACGTCATACTTAGAGCCACTAGTACCTATTCTACTACCACTAAGGATTCTTTGGATGGTTTTTTTATCAAAATCTCGTAAATTATTTTTTCTTAACCACTCAGCGATTAATTCTGCGGCTAGTTTTTCGGGAAGGCTGTTGATTGCTTGCCGATCAATGGTTATTCCGTCGCTTATGTTTGTCAAAAATTGATCAATTAACCCATCGAGTTCCTTATTAACTCTATTTTGTTTATAAATTAGAGAACTGAGTTTTGCCTGATTGCTAGCAGAAAATTTTTCAATTAAGGTTTGTCGGATTAGATTTCTCGAGTATTTCAAATCCTGGTTTGTGCTATCCTCCCGCCAGTTCAAATTATTTTTGGTGGCGTATGAAATAATCTGGGCTTTGCTAAATTTTAGTAACGGTCGTAGAATCATCGTTTGATTACCTAGTGAGGTTAAGCCTTTGCGACCGGTTCCTCTTAAGACATTAAAAACAGCTGTTTCAATTAAGTCGTCTTTGTGATGGGCGGTTAGAATAGCGCTAGCTTGATATTTATCTAGCTGTTCAAATAAGAATCGATATCTTTCCTCTCTAGCTTTAGCTTCTGATGTATTAATGCCAAGTTCAAGCCTTTTAAACTTAAATTTAAAACCATACTTTTTAGAAACTGACTCTACTAGTTGCCGATCAATAATTGAATCAGGCCTAATGCCGTGATCGAAATGAGCTACGACAAAGTTGAATTGAGTGTTTTTAGAAAATTGATTAAAAACTAAATCCAGCAAAGTCATCGAATCAACACCGCCACTAATCGCTAAGATATAAGTCCCAGGCTCTAAATTAATTTTCATCATCTATAATAGATATTATATGAAACATTTATATTTTGTGCGTCATGGTCTAAGTGTCATGAACGAGACCGGTTTTTTTTCAGGTAGAACGGAAACTGATTTAACCGAAATAGGTGTCGACCAGGCTATAAGAACCGGTAAAGAACTACAGAATTATGACATCGACCTAATTATTTCTTCACCACTAAAAAGAACTATTCACACGGCTGAAATTATCGCTAGTGAAATTAATTATTCTCCGGCTAACATAAAAATTAATGAGCTATTTATCGAGAGAGACTTTGGTCCGCTGGAAGGTGAAGCTTATATCCCTAACTTAGGTGACCACCCGGGCGTTGAAACAATGGAGCACATTATAAAGCGAGCCGCCAAAGCATTGGAATACTTAGAAAAACAAACTTCTTTTGATAACATTTTAGTGGTCAGTCACGGTGCAATGGGAAGGGCCCTCAGACACGTCATTGATAATAATATTCCTTACTCCAAATCACCGGTCTTTAAAAACGGCGAGATAGTAAAGCTAATCTAGCCTTATTTATTTGAGACAAAAATGATACAATCTATCCTATAAATGGCGACGTAGCTCAGCTGGTTAGAGCACAGGACTCATAAGCCTGGGGTCAGTGGTTCAAGTCCACTCGTCGCTACCAATTCACACCTATCCTTTTGTTTATTTTTATTATATAATATATAAATGGAACGGATCCCTAACCTAAGCCGACTAAGAGCAAACAAGCCCGGCTACGATACAAGATATCGGATCGATACAACTCACCCGCTTTTTAATGATCCTCTAGTTGATCCAAGAGAACCAGAATTTGGTTTTGATGATGCTTCTAGCTATTATTCCAAACCAAACCCGATGACGGGACAGGTACTACCGGGGGTTCCAGATGCACCATTAGTCAGATTAGACATTGCTAAAAGACTTAAGCAAGCTAATGATTTTTTGCTAAGCGATGTAGAAGTTAGAGATACGCTTGGCTCACCAGCCCGAATTAAAATTGATGATGCGCTGAGACCGGCCGAAGTTCAAAGATTTGCCTACGAATTCGCATGGCCAAAAATTATAAGACAGGCTAACCCCAATTTAAGCGAAGAGGAAGTAGTCGAATTACTGCCAAAATACGTCGCTAAACCAAAAATAGATACCCCGACACCTCATCTGACTGGTGGATCTGTCGATGTTAAATTAATTAATGCCGAGACTGGTGAGGCTTTTGATAGAGGTCACGACCGAGGCAGTATTGCAGGAACGGCGTTGCCTGATTTTTACGAAGATTATCAGGCTAACTGGGATGAAAGTGACATAGAGAATTTAGCGCCCGAAGATATTAATAAAATTGTTTTACTTGGTAGGAGGGTGCTTTATTTTGCTATGGTAAAAGTCGGCGGACTTTATGTTAATCCAGATGAGATTTGGCATTATGGCAAAGGTGATCCTCTGTCAGAATATGTCTCCGGAAGCGGACATCCCTATTACGGCATAGCCAGCTTGCCGCAGTGGTATAAAGACGAGATGGAAGAGCTAAAAAATAAAAAAACCACCGACTTTTAGCGATGGTCTTTTTAGAACTTTTAGGAGTTTAGATTCTGCTTAAAATCCGATCAATCCTTAACAGATTTCGGTCGGAAGTTTTAAGCAATTCAAACTTAATGCCTTCTACCTTCATACTAACCCCTTTATATTTGTTTTTGTTTTGATTAGTTTTTAATTTAATCAATATTAATAATATAAACCAATCAGAACTAAAGATTCAAGGACTTTCTAATAATTATCGTGGTCTTTTATACTATAAAAGAAAGTCACTGCCGAGCCGATAATTAGAACGGCGGCGATTATCAAAAAAACCGGGTTAAATGAATGCGACGAAATTGGTTGATTGGCTGGTGAATTAGGAGTAAACTGAGCAGTCGTTGTGTTGGTTGTCGGTAATGCTATAGTTGAACCTGACGTACTGTCTAGATAACTAGCAGTTGACTGGGACTGAATTTGACCATTACTGGCACCAATACTAGAGCTACTGTCGTTTTGAGGATTATTTGATGAACCGTTCGTCGGATATGTGATTCCCCCA
>JAJXVX010000021.1 GCA_021781915.1 bacterium | reverse complement strand
TGACTGGATTTGGAGCAATCCAACAGTCAATAAAATAAACAAAACAGCCAAAAAAATATCTAACCATATAGTGGTTCAGGGCAATCGTTACTACAACTCTAACGTCTGGTTTTTTTAGAAGAGTACTGGTTATTTCTCTGAATTTCCAATATATCTTCAAGTAGCGATCGGTTTATTCTGATTAAATCAGCTATGAAACCTAGCGTAAAAGCTATGAATGAAGCGACTAATAGCACAGTTCCGAAAATAAGTGACTGCAGATGGTGAGCACCACCAGGATTTTTTGTAGTTAGAAATACGTATACATAGTTTACGAAGGGGACTATTCCAATTAGTAAGGTTATCGTGCCAAGCGAAAAAAATATGGCATAAGGTTTATACATCAGGAAACCTCGAAGGATTGCTACGCCCGATTTTCGAACATGACTAAAATTCGAAGTCATCAACCTAGACTCCCTAGTCTTAGGGTTTGTCTTGATCTTTATAGTTGCAATCGATTGTGATTTATTGCCGGCTTGAATGGCAGTCTCCATACCGAAACTATATCTAGTGATTAGGTTAATCTCTATAGCAGCTTGTTTGGAAAAAGCTCTAAACCCACTTGTTCCATCAGGTATGGAAGTGCCGGCTACTTTATTCAATACATAGGTGCCAAATTTTTGAAGGAATTTTTTGGTAGTAGAGAAATGCTTTATGGTATGGATCTGCCGATCGGCAATTACTATGTCTGCTTTATGGTTAACGATTGGCTTTACGAGATCAGGAATTCTCTCTTGCGGGTACTGATTATCTCCGTCAGTCAGCACTATTATATCCGCGCCCATCTCAAGGGCTCCCTTAATGCCGTCTCGAAAAGAATAGGCTAATCCTTTATTTTTAGTATGCCTAATAATCCTCTTTACTTTATGGGCTTTGGCAACCTGATAAGTTTTATCAGTCGATCCGTCATCGATTACTAGAACTTCTATTTTATCAATACCTGGTATTTTTTTAGGGATGGACTTCAAAACTACAGGCAGAGTTTTTTCTTCATTCAAACAAGGTATAAATATAACTAGTTTCATTTTCTTCCAAATTTACTTATTACGATTATTATATAATCTATTAGTTTTATGGGCAAATATAGAATCAAATATATCAGCTAAGATTCAGAAAGCGTATTTTTATTTTTTCAAAATTATTCGGCGGATTAATTCAACTGTCGATTGGTCATACGCTATATCTGTCTTATTATTACTAGATAAGTCACTATAAATATTTTTAGCAATGTCTTTACCCAAATTGACGCCGTACTGATCAAATGAGTTAATTTGCCAAATAACTCCCTCGACAAAAGTTTTGTGTTCATAGATAGCTATTAACTGTCCGAGAGTTCTTGGAGAAAGTCTGTCGAATAGCAAAACATTACTAGGTCGGTTACCGGGCATCGATTCAAATACATTCTGAGTATCTAACTTATTACCGAAGGCCAGAGCTCTAGATTGAGCCAACATATTTGCCAATAACTTTTTTTGATGAATAGTATCATTATCAAAATCGGAGTTTATATAACCAATGAAATCTACTGGTATGAGTCTAGTTCCTTGATGAAAGAGTTGGAAATAAGCATGCTGCGAATTTGTTCCCTGGCTGCCCCAAATCACTGATTCCGTATTATAATCGACCGGATTCCCAGTAAAATCGATACTTTTACCGTTACTTTCCATCATCAATTGCTGTAAATACAGTGGTAATAATCTTAAATTTTCATTGTAGGGAATAACTGCTTCCGTCGAGACATTCCAGAAATTAATATACCAAATGCTCAGTAGTGCTAGAATTACTGGAATATTTTTCTCCAGAGGAGCTTTCCTGAAATGAGTATCAATTGAGTTAAATCCTTCTAGCATTTGTGAAAAATTATCAGGACCGATGGCAATCATGAGTGAAAGGCCAATTGCGGAACAAAGCGAATATCTTCCACCGACAAAATCCCAGAATTCAAACATATTGTCAGGGTTTATACCAAAAGCCACGACAGCCTCCCGATTGGTGGATACGGCCACAAAATGCTTATCGACAGCTGTTTGGCCAAGTGAACTAACAATCCAACTCTTGGCACTGTCAGCGTTAGTCATTGTCTCGTCGGTCGTAAATGTTTTTGAAGAAACAATAAACAGTGTCTCAGCCGGATCTAAATCCTCTATATTGTTAGTCAAAGCATTCAAATCAATATTAGACACAAACCTCACGCTAATATGCTTATTGGCGTAATTTTCAAGTGCTTGAGTAGTCATCAAAGGACCCAAATCAGATCCACCAATTCCTATATTAACTATGTTTTTTATAGATTTTCCGGTTTGTCCCAATAGTCGACCATCGATAATCCGAGTAGAAAAATCCTTCATCCTAGCTAGAACATTCAATATATCTGGCTTTATGTCTTTACCGTCAACGATTAACTGATCAGAGCTCTGGTCTCGGAGAGCCACATGTAAAACAGATCTGTCTTCTGTAAAATTAATCTTTTCGCCCCTAAACATTGCCTCGATTTTATCATTTAGATTAAGCTGTTTAGCTAGTTGCATTAAATCGAAGAACGTTTCGCGGTCTATAATATTTTTCGAATAATCTAAATAGATTCCATCGACATCAAGTTTGTAATTATCAATTCTGTTTTCCTCGGATTCAAACAGGTTGCCGACATTGTTATTGAGCAATCTATTTTTATCGGAAACAAGTTTTTGCCATATTTCTAGAGAAGTTAACTTAGACATACTTAGTATTATAGATTTAACAGACTTAGATACCAACTTGATTATGTTTTTAGATAATATCTCTACGAACGTTTATAACCTTAATATTGGTTACGTCCTATAATTTTGCTTATTTAAAGGATTTAGTACTTCAACAGGGTTCTCGCCAACGACAACTGATTTGATACAGATATTCGACATATCTCTTAAGAAAGGTAGTAGTTTTACTTCGTCAACACCCAATCTATCATTGTCCATGTCTGAATTACCATTAACCAATCTGACGATTCTATTAATCCTTGAAGCTGGGCAATTTGGGTTTATTTTTGGACAGTTCGAACAGAAATCAGGTGATTGGTTTTGAGCGATCATTTCCGAGACTCCACGAAGAAATAGTGGCAACTGGCGGGCTTGCTCTTGTCTGTTTCTAGGAAGCATTAGCAAGCAATTTTAGTGCTGTCTGGATTATTGAGCTGAGACTCAATGATTACGTCAGCTAACTGATTTAGAAATACTATCGACAAACTATTAGTAGTTTCTTTACTTTGACCAGTGTAATACTGATTAATTTTTCCGCTATTTGAGGTTAAAATTTTATCTTTCCTTGATCTATAGTTAGTTGCGACAATCGTCGGTTCTATATTCGGAATTTCTTGCAATAGTGTAATCGAAGTATTGTCTATTTCATTATTATCTTCAAATTTAATACTTATAAACTGTTGTTTTGGATCAAGACTATATATTTCTAGCGAAACTTCGCTTCTTAAAATCTGTGAAAAAAAACTATATTTTCCTGGGTTAAATACTTGAGATAAGCTTTCTTGAAGTTTTTTTTCTGGTGAAGAAGGTGAGTTATATCTTTCCATCATTTTTTCTCCGTAACTGTATATCAAAGACTAGTATTTTTTTAGATATTTTACAAGCATTAGAACCATGATTTTAATCACAAATCAACTAATGAGCTTAAAATCTTATTACGTTGTTGAATTACCGAGCAAATTATGAGGTAAATTATAGATTATTTTCCTTAACCTTATTTTAAGTTTAAAATAAATAATATTACTTATAATCAAAAATATGATATCCCTAAAAAGCTTTAAAAATGTCGATGAGCTCGTTGACAGTCTGTCGGAATACTTAATCACTTCGCTCAAAGAGAAAAATAGAGTCCTTTGGCTTTTGTCCGGTGGATCGAATATTAAAATTGAAGCCAAAATAATGACTAAAATTCCCGATAACTTAACAAATAAACTTATCATAAGTTTATTTGACGAACGGTACGGTGAATATAATCATGTTGACTCTAATTTCCATCAGATAAAATCAGCTAATTTCAATTTTAAAAATTCGACGGTCATAGAAGTGATTGAAAACCAACCGGAATCAATAGATTCCATGACGCAGGACTACAGACAAAAAATCGATAGTATTCTAACAGATGAAAACACTTTCTCAATCGGTCAATTAGGGCTGGGCTACGACGGTCACATTGCAGGAATTCTACCAGACAGTCCAATTTTAGATTCAGTCCAAACCGTAGACAGTTATGAATCGAATCCATACGACAGAATATCGTTCACGCCAGTAGGCTTGAAACATTTAGATCAAATTTTTGTCGTTGTTACTGACTTGCAAAAAAATAACATAGTAAACCAGATTTTTATAGACGACAAAACTGATGAGAAAAAAATACCGGCTAAATTACTTCATCGATATAATTCAGTAAACATATATAATATTAAAGATAAGGGGTAACAATGACTATTGCGATTCAAGGTTTGGGAAAGATGGGTATGCAGATTACGCAAAAATTACTATCCGACAATCATCAGGTAATAGCTTATGATCTAAATTCGGATTTCATGACTGAGGCAGCAAATTTAGGCGCCATGACAGTCGGCGACAAAAGAGAATTGATTGAGGACTTTAAATCAGATCGGGTTATTGTCTGGATGATGATCCCTTCAGAATACGTAAAAAATGAAATAGACGAGTGGATAAAAATTTTACCGGAAAAAAGTTTGATTATCGATGGTGGCAACTCTAATTTCAAAGATACTATTGAAAACGCTAAAAACATAGAAACAATCAATTGTTCAATGTTAGATGTAGGCACTTCTGGTGGGGTGCACGGTCTAAAAAATGGATTTTCTATGATGGTAGGTGGCAACAACGCCGACGATTTTAGTTTTATCGAACCGATACTCGCAAGCTTGGCTAAACCTGAAGGTGACTATAAGTATTTTGGACAGGCCGGCAGTGGACATTATGTCAAAATGATTCATAACGCAATCGAATATGGCATGATGGAAAGTTTAGCCGAAGGTTTTAATCTTCTAAAAAACGGCCCTATGCCTGGTATCGACCTGGCAAATGCAGCAACCGTCTGGCAGCATCATAGTGTCATTACGTCTTGGCTTAATGAATTATGTGTTGATATCTTTTCAGAAAATCCTGAGCTTGATGGTATTGAGGGCTATGTAGCTGAAAGTGGCGAAGCTAGGTGGACAATCCAAATGGCTAAAGATCTACAAATAGACACTCCGGCCATCGAAGCTGCCTTTAATGTCAGGCTAGAATCGCAACAAGGTAAGATTAGTTTTACCACCAAGTTGCTGGCCGCTATGAGAAACAGTTTCGGAGGTCATAAAATAAACAAATGAATCCTAGTAACGAAATAGATCCAACAATTTTAGTTATCTTCGGTATTAGCGGTAGTCTGGCTACCAAAAAATTAATACCGTCTTTATTTCAACTTTATAAAAAACAGCTGCTACCAGAAAAAATTGTCATCATTGGTTTATCTAGACAAAAAATCGACCTCAATCAATTTGTTAACGGTTTGAACCTACAAACCAAAGACAATATAGAGGCTGAGTACCTAAACAAATTCAAAACTATCTTTACCTTTATCGATTTTGAGCCGAGTAATGTAGAAGACTTTCATTCACTAAGTAATTCAATTAACCAAATAAACCAAAACTTTCAATCAAAAAACACTAATCTATTGTTCTATTTGTCGATACCGCCAAATATTTTTTCAACCGTCGTTAAGAATCTTGGCCTCTCCGGTTTGAATAAACCAGATAAAGGTCTGGAAAGTAAAATTTTGGTAGAAAAACCTTTTGGCTATGATTTAATCAGCGCCAAAAAACTTATAGAAGATACCAAAATGTATTTTAAGGAAGATCAGATTTACCGAATTGACCACTATTTAGCAAAAGATACAGCCCAAAATATTCTTACTTTTAGAAGATTCAATCCTTTATTCCAAACCGCCTGGAACAACCAGCACATCAAAAAAATAAAGATCTTAGCTCTCGAAAGTATCGGCATAGAAGGAAGAGCTAAGTTCTACGAAAGTATCGGCGCTCTCAGAGATCTAATCCAGAGCCACCTTCTTCAACTGATGGCCTTAACAACGATGACTTTACCTAAAGAATTATCTAATAAAGACGCTATACATCTAGCTAGACACGACATACTCTCAAATATAAAATCTTTCAAAGACTACGACGAAGTATCTAAAAATGTTATTAGAGGTCAATACGCTTCTTACCGAGAAGAAGTAGGCAACCCTAATTCAATGACCGAAACTTATGCATCAATCACCATAGAAATAGAGAACAGTATCTGGAAAGGAATTCCAATTACACTTTCTACCGGCAAAGCTATGAAAGAAAAAAGAACCGAAATTGTGATAGACTTTTCCGCCTCTCACGAAGAAGCTGTTAATCAATTGACCTTCAGAATACAACCGAACGAAGGAATCGATATATGTTTGACAGTTAAACAGCCTGGTTTAGATAGAAAAACTGAAGTAGTCACAATGGATTTTAGCTATAAACAAAGTTTCGATAATTACAACATTCAAGAATCTTATGAAAAGGTCATTATCGACGCCCTTAGAGAAGATAATACGTTATTTGCCACGTCTGATGAGATTATTGATACTTGGAATATTCTCCAACCGATAATGGATTATTGGTCGCAAAGCCAGAATGACTTAATCATATACGCGAATGGTAGCGAAGAAATAGGTCCTTGATGATCGATATTATTATAGTCATAGCTATTATTATTAGTCTATTTCGTGGTTACAGTATTGGTTTTATTAGACAATTCTTGTCTACCGTTGGTTTTTTCGCCGGTCTGTTTATAGGCGCTAAACTTGAAAAATATACGGTAGTGTGGGGCCATAGCACGAATACTAAGTCTTTAATAGGTTTAATTACCACTCTTGGCGTAGCCATGATATTGGTAACCATCATGGAATATGTCGGAATAATAATAAAAAATAAATTAATCAAGATTAAGATTAACCTAATCGATAGTGGCCTTGGATCAATTATAAGCGTGGTTACTTTAGTATTAGGTATCTGGTTGATAGCTTCATTAATTAATAGCCTGAGGGTCCCTCAAATCCAGTCATACATCAACAAATCATCCATAATAAGCTATTTAAACAGTAAACTACCACCAGCACCGGTGATTCTTGGTGATTTAGGTAAAATAATAGACCCGAACGGTTTCCCTCAAGTCTTCATAAATGGTGAACCAGTCATTAGCCAAACAGCACAATTACCTCAACTTAGTCAGTTCCAATCTATTATTAATAAAGATCAAAATTCAGTCGTCAAAATTATCGGACAGGGATGTGGAGGAATCGTTGAAGGAACTGGATTTGTAGTTGCTCCAAATATTATTATGACAAACGCTCATGTTGTAGCTGGAATAAACAAGCCATATATTACTACGTTATTTGGGCAGAATTACGAAGCCAGACCAATCCTTTTTAACCCAAACTTAGACCTAGCGATTTTAAAAGTTAACGGGATAACGTCAGCTTCAATTCCTCTCTCCAACCAAATATCTAATAACGGTACTCAAGGAGTTGTTATTGGCTACCCAGGTGGCGGTAATTTAACAGCTCTACCGGCCTCAATCATAAATCAAGTCGAAGCCACCGGTCAAAACATCTATGGCAGCTCAACAGTAACCAGATCGATTTACGAACTTAATGCCAACGTTATACCCGGCAACTCAGGCAGTCCAATGATAAATTCCAAAGGTCAAGTAGTCGCCGTTATATTTGCTCAATCGACAAATTATTCCCACGTCGGCTACGCTTTAACCTCGCCTAAATTATTAACTGAATTAAGTAATGCTGAACACTCGACTAGTTTCGTATCTACCGGTAGCTGTGCAGAGTAAAATTTTATATTAATTTAATTAGATTTAATTTGATATCATAAGAATAATAAAAAAATTAAACAGACAATGAAAAAAACTAAACAAGTTATTGAAAAAGTCATCGAAGCACCGGCCGAATTACTAGACAAAGGAATAGTTAGCGGCGGAAAACTGACCAAAGCAATACCAATAAATTACTCAAAGCCAGTAAAAAAAGCCCGTGACTTTTGGTTCTTATTGGGTCCGGGATTAACAACGGGTGCTTCAGACGATGATCCTTCGGGCATAGCGACATACTCTCAAACTGGTGCTCAGTTTGGTTTTGGGTTACTTTGGCTAGCTGCTTTTACTTTTCCGTTAATGGCAGTTATACAGGAAATGTGCGCTAGAATCGGACTTGTAACAGGCAGGGGGTTGGCTGCCAACATTAGACATCATTTCAACGTTAAAATTCTTTACTTTTCAACCATACTACTTTTTATAGCCAATACATTTAACATCGGGGCTGATATTGGTGCCATGGCCAACGCTGTCCAATTA
>JAJXVX010000020.1 GCA_021781915.1 bacterium | reverse complement strand
GTATTAGATTACTGGAGACGACAATTCTAATAGAAACTTCAAAACCAGGATTTCTGGTTTTATCATCTATTGAATCAATGATTGACTGCTCGAAGCTAGACACTTCATGAGGTTTACCGTCTTTTTGTTGTTCGGACGGAGGTTTCATGAATGAAATTAGAATTAATCTTAGGGTATCCAGGAAACCAGACTTCTTATCTTTGCCTGTTCGTTTCTTTTTCGATAAATCATGGGCTACTCTGGTCCACGACGAATCAGCTGGTCTTATTAAAAACTGAATTGCCGCACCATCTTCTTTAGTTAAAGCTGATAACGCATTAAGCATGGAAACCATCGAATCACGTTTTATCTCCTGATAAGTTGCAATTGGATAAGCAAAAGACTCTTTCAACTCAAGTTCACCACCTATCACCCCTGTAGATTTTCCAACTTGGTTGAATATATTATGGTCAATAGTCTCTTCGAGCCGAGCGGTTGGGTAAGCGCTAACTATCGCCTGCTTAACCACATCTATTAATCCTACGGGTACGCTCGCATAGAAATATACATATCCATTTGTTCCGACGATCTCGAAAGAAAAGTGTCTCTGGCCATAATAAGAAGATTTAAAGCCCTTTTGAAGGGTTGATGAGAGTATGTTGTAGACCGTTTCGGCTTTTGAGACAGTCTCTTGAGTAACATCTCTGGCATCCCTACCTCCGGTCTCCATATCGTCGCTAGGTGGTGGTAGATGAATATATAATGAAACTGTTTTAAGTCCCCTCTCGAGGTTTTTTTGCTCTCGAAATATCTTTCGAGATTGTTCAAATATAATAAATCCACCAACAGCCAAAACTACGAGTAGTCCCGAGATTACATATATAAATGTCATCATCATTAGGCCTTAATTATTTTGTTATATTTTTGCTTTAAAAAGTCTATTTTTAACTTATTTATTTCAACTGATTGTTGGTATGGATTACCCGTGGTTTGGTGTAGAATTTTTTTTACTTTATCAATCCATTCTTTGTCTATTAAGTCGTTGTCTACTATTTTAATTTCAGTAAGGTTATTGGTTTCGGGAGAAGAATTATTGGTTGGTACATTATTTAAACTGGGCTCTGCTGGCCCGTCAGATATTATCTGATTGGCCGTTGCATCGATAACTGCGTCGTTTGGTGCCGGTAATGAAGGCAAGGAATTTAAATCAGGGTTGTTGTCCATATGTTTTAATTATACTTCTTAAATCATCTTATTTAAACAACTGCTAGTAATGATCATTGCGTTCCATAATATACCAAGTATATAAATAGATAATTACAGCTAGCACTATAATAACAATTATATCCTTAAAAGTAAGCTGTCCGAGCGATTCGAGCATTATCAATAACCCACCAACAGAACTCAAAGTAATGATCAACTTTTTTCTTCTTATTTTTATAGGCATAAACTCTTTGGACAGATAAGAAATTACATAACTTACGAGTAAATAATAATCAACAACGATAAATACTATTCCCAGAAATAGATTAAATGCTGGCGATGTAAATGGATTAACGGACATTAAGAAAAACAGCTCAATAATTATAAATAAGGCTAAGGAGGTAGATTTATATTTTTTCCGGATTATCATTGTCTAAAATCCAATATTTTAATCTTATAACAAATTCTTATAAAAAAAATCGGGACGATAAATCCGCCCCGTAAATTAATTAATTGGCGCTTATCGTCCTCGATTGACTGACCGCTTCAAACTGTTATTGACAATTTAAAGCGAAAACGACATGCCACGAAATTTCATGTTCTTAGTAAGTGTAATTTTTGTTGTTTTTGTTTTTACTTACCTATCAACAATGCTACTACATCTAGTGAAAATAGTCAACCCACGGCTCATAAATTTAAATTAGTTATCCAACAAACAATCTAGTTAAAAAGTTATGCACAGGTTTATTTAAAATAACCATAAAAGTTATTGACGACTTCTTTGAGATTATATAAGATATCCTTAGCACTTGAATAAATAAAGTGCTCAAAAACAAAAAGAAGTAAAAGAACAACGGTTTTTCGCAAGCCGTTGTTCTCATCTAAGAAAGAAAAATTAAAAATACAAATCCATTATAAAAAAATTAAATAGCCCTCCGGTAAGTAAACTGGGGGGCTATTTAATTACGTTTAATATGACAAAATAACAAAAACTGTTTGAAAGTTTTAATCCAATCTGTTAAAATGAATTTACGTAATTATTTTATAGGAGATTTTTATACTTAAACAAAATCGCTTGAATCAGGATATTCGAGCTCACGAATTAAGGGTTATAGATGAAACGGGCCGTCAGCTTGGTATTTTATCGAAATCCGAGGCGTTAAGAATAGCAGCTGAAAGATTACTTGATTTAGTTGAAATCTCACCTGAAGCTAATCCTCCAGTAGCAAAAATAGTTGATTGGGGAAAATTTAATTACCAAAAAACTAAACTTTTACAAAAAAATAAAAAGAATAGTAAAATACTAGACGTCAAACAAATGCGACTTGGTCTAAAGATTAGTGATAACGATTTATTGATCAAACTAAAAAAGATAGACAAGTTCTTGGATATCGGCCATAAGGTAAAAATTACTTTGGTTTATAAAGGTAGAGAACAAGCGCACAAGGATATCGGCTTTCAGTTAGCCGACAAGATAATCGGGTACTTTGATAGTCGGGTAGTAATCGATCAGAAACCAATACTTATGGGAAGACAATTAAATTTCATGATTAGGAAAAGTAATAGCAACAAGGAGCCAAAAAATGCCGAAGCTTAAAACCCACAGTGGAACTAAAAAAAGAGTTAGAGTTTCAAAAAATGGAAAAATTAGAATTGGACATCCAAATAGAAATCATTTTTTGCAAAAAAAATCAGGTTCAAGGAAAAGATCACTTAACGGTTTGAAAACCTACACTGATGCAACTTCCAAGATCATCAAAAAAAAGCTTGGATTATAAAAGTAACATGAGGACAAGATAATGAGAGTTAAACGAGGAACAACTAGTCACGCACGACACAGTAAGATTAGAAAACAGACTAAGGGTATGACCCACTCTAATCGAGCAAGTATAAAAAGAGGTAGGCAGGCAGTCGTAAAAGGCCTACAGTTTGCTACGAGAGATAGAAAAAATAAGAAGCGAACTTTCAGACAACTATGGAATACTCGCATTAGCGCTGCTGCAAAACTAAACGGAACAAACTACTCTAAATTAATAAACGGACTTAAAAAAGAAGATATTAAATTAGATAGAAAAATTCTGGCCGAACTTGCAGTTTCTGAACCAAATGCCTTCACTGCAATAGTCAACTCAATTAAAAAATAGCCAGATTACAGTAAGCCGGGTTCTGTAATCATTTTAATGATCTGATCATCTATCTAGGCTCATAATTACTTATAAGCTCAAGCGGATTATAGGCAAAACAGCGAGTAACTGGGATAAAAATCCTTTTTCACCACCTTGCAGCAGATAGGGTTTACCGTTTTTATATTGTCACCAATATAAACTATGGGCTTTAAACCATAACTTTTCACCTTGCCTTTTTAAAAAGGTAGTCTAGTCTCTGTGGCACTTTCCCTGAGCTTGCGCTCGGTCGCTGTTAACGACTATCTTACTCTAAGCTGCCCGGACTTTCCTCGTATTATCTACGTGATCAGTTCGTAATCTGGCTAGATTATTATACTACTCTTAGAGATTTTTTTCATCTAGAGCCCTGTTTACAGCGGCATCGGCTAATTTATTCATTTCTCTGGGAACATGCTGAAAAGTGACTGTTTTAAAATCATTAGATAAAATTTTGATGGCATTATGTATAGGCCAAAGATCCCTATTTTTAATTTTATAAATTCCCTTCATCTGGTTTATGACCAATAAACTATCCATGAATACATGAACAATCTTATAATCAAGCTTTCTGCATTCTTCTAACCCCAGTTTAAGGGCAGTATACTCTGCTTGATTATTGGTTGTGATGCCAAGATAGACGCCTTTATCAACCAGAATCTCGTCCTCTTTAGTCATTATCACAAAACCACTTGATGAAGGACCAGGATTACCCCTTGAACCCCCGTCTGCAAAAAGCTTAACCTCAATTACTGCTTTTTTTGTTTTTTGTTTAATTTCAAAATCCTTTAGTGGGACTGGATTGAAATTGTCGTAAACACTAGATATTTCTTCAGAGAGCAAATAGTCTTGTTTTGTTATCTGATATTTCTCATTTTTTGAGTATAACCAGACTTGAACAACACTCCATTCTGTTTCTATTCTTGGGTAGTGTTTATATTCATCAGCTAGCTTACCTATCTGAGTAATGAAATCAATTGCTTCTTTTAAGTCTTTAAAATTGAATTGCCTAAAGAGTCCGTGTTTTGTTTCTTGCCACATTGTTATATATTATATCCTATCTGGTGATTTGTTTATCAACTAGAGTTACGGGGTGTAGCGCAGTTGGCTAGCGCGTACGGCTGGGGGCCGTGAGGTCGCAGGTTCAAGTCCTGTCATCCCGACCAAAAAAACGAGTACTATATCCTTAGAATTAATCTGAACAAACTAGTTTCAATATTTATAATTGGTCCGGAAATAAACTGAAACACAAAAATCATAAAAACTACAATAGCCAAAAAACCATAGCCTTCAATTCGCTGCATAATGTTTTGTAGAAATTGAGGTGCAAAGGCATAAACCAACCTAGATCCATCTAGAGGCGGAAAAGGAATCATATTAAAAATAAAAAAACCGATATTAACTTCAATAAATATTAATAAAAAATTAAGCACTTCTTGATTTATATTCTGGAAAAAAAGCCTAATAATAATTCCGCCAAGCATAGCTAGAATCAAATTAGTAATTGGTCCAGCTAAACCGACTAATGCCGCACCATAATCACCAAATTTAACTTTATTGGGATTGAATGGTACTGGTTTTGCTGCAAAAAATGGTTGCATACCTAACATTACTAAAACCAGGGGTAGTACCAATGTTGTCGCAACATCAATATGCTTGAAAGGATTCAGAGTTAATCGGCCTGAATGATACGCTGTTAAGTCACCTAACCAATAAGCCATATAACCATGCATAGCCTCATGAATCGTTAAGGAAACTAGCATCGCTATGACTAGAAATACTAAATCAATACCACTTAAACTTAAAAACATATTTTCCTTAATTATATATTACTGGGCTAATTTAACGACTAAACAGTACTTACTTTTTTTAAAAATTGACTATTCAAGGTGTTTTATATTAAAATATATATAAATTCAATTATAAACTAAGCATAGTACCTAGTATCAGGAGATAATTTATATGCAAAAATGTATGATAAACGGTAAAGGTAAACAGTTTGGCTCAAATGTCAGCTTTTCACAAAGACACACTAAAAAAGTCTGGAAACCAAACTTACAAAACAAAACCATAATTGTCGATGGTAAAAAAGTTTCTTTGAAGCTTAGCACTCAGGCAATTAGAACGCTAAAGAAAAAAGGCCTGATTCAGTCTGCTACTGCCGTTAAAACAAGCAATTAAATTAGCTACTTTTCAATTACGACTAGCTGTGTTTTGTCTGTGAGCTCGTTTAGCTTTACTTTGTATTTATTGGTTTTTTCACTAATCTCCATGCCTAATTGGGATACGATTTCGTCTATGGAATATAGGTTTTCTGATTCAGTTTTATAGTATGTCGGTATAAATATTTTAGGTTCAATTGATTTAACAACCTTCATTGCGTCATTAGGGTTTAGTGTCTCACCAAAACCACCCGCTGGGACAATTAAAACATCAATCATGCCAATTTTTTCTAACATTGACTCTGAAATATCTGGATTTACACTACCGGTAATTAGAGCGCTAATTTCGTTAGTAGTAATCTTGAACATCGTGATGTCCGAACCTGACTCTTTAAATGATTTTGCTTGAATACCTGTAATAGAAACGTCAGAAACCTCATATTCACCAGGACTGTCAAAAATTAATTTACTTGAGGACTTAAGATCTGTTCTTTGGGTCAACAACACTACATCCTCTTCCTTAATTATTGATTTTTTATTTAAATCAGAACTCATCCACCCATCAAAATAAAATTTTCGACCTTTTACTGTCATTGAAACGGCATTGCCACCAAAATACTGAAATTCCATTATCTTATCCCTCCATTTTTTCTAATAAACTGTGTGTATCAACTAGTATTTGTTTTTTTGAAGAAAGTATTGCAGATATAAAGCGATCTTTAATTTGTTTCCTGTAAGTGAAATCTGGCAAACTCATTACTGTATATCTAATGTTCTTGCCTTCAGATTTTTCAAGTTCGGCAACAAATTTATTTAAGGCATTTAGATTAACATTTCCGATTATAAAAAAATCAACTCCACTCGATTCATCTCTTGTAAATTGACCAGTTAAAATAGCGAGATCAATATGCCCAATTGACTTCAAATCAAGAGACTTATACTCTTCAGGCAAATTGGCGTCCTGAGAGTCCTTTGCTTTAGCATTGCCAGCTAGACTATCACCACCGAATATTTCTCTTAGTGGCTGATAATATGTGTACTTTTGATTAACCTCGTAGTAAACTTTGTTATTCGTATTTTCAGATTTGATCAAGCCAATACTCAGCAAATTAGATAGTTCACGTCTGACTGAATTAATCTGCTCGTCAATCCTTCTCGTTATCTCTCTGACATAGAAGGCACGATTAGGATTTCCAAAGAACAAATTAAGTAATTTAACTCTGGTTTTAGACCCAAATAGTTGTTCAATCATATGTATATACTACCATTTTTTAGCTAAAACAGGTATTTAATTATCTAAAAACGTAGTAACCATGGCAACAACATCCTCCAATTTATAGGGGTAGTCTAGCCAGTTTATTTTATAATCAATTTTATTCCTAAACCATGTTCGCTGCTTTTTTGCCAAAACTTTAGTGTCTTTAATAATTTGTTCTTTAACTTCATTTAAATTACTCTTTCCGATAAAATAGTCCGACCATTCTTTGTATCCTATTATATTAAGGTATTCTTTTTTCATAGTTGGGTCGGAAAGAAGTGATCTGACTTCTTCTTCTAAGCCGGCTCGGATCATCCTATCGACCCTTTTTTCTATGTTTTTATTTAGATCTGGCCGGTCTATTTTTGTCCCAATTATCAACATATCAGTACTGTCTGTCGGGTTTTTGGTACCAATTCTCCCGTCATTCTTTATGAAATTCACAAGCCTTCTTTTATTTTTCATATCTATGTGGGACAGCTGAAGATTCTTAGTTTTAGCTATGCTGATTAGTTCATCTAGTGTTTTGTCTTCCAGATTAGAGTATTCTTTTCTGTCCGTGCTGATGAAATCATAATTGTAAATAATGGAATTAACATAAAGTCCACTTCCTCCAACTATAATTGGTACTTTTTTATTCAACCATATCTTATGAAGAGTCTCTTGGGCTATTTTTTTATAGTCAGCTACACTAAAATTGTCTTTTAAACTAACAATATCAACAAGGTGATACTTAACCTGACTCATCATAGATTGCGTGGGTTTATCGGTTCCTATAGTAAGCTCTTTTCTAGTATTGGTAGAATCAGCGTTGACAATTTCGCCGTTGATAATCTGAGCCAATTCATGAGCTAAATTTGTCTTGCCAGTTGCAGTCTCTCCAATAATAAAGACAACAGGTCTACTGGATTTATTAGCACTCGTCATAAAAATATTCTATAACTAAATTAAAGACTAGTTAATTTTAATCTTTCAGTGGCTTCTAGTTTGATGGCTTGCAAGAAATCATCGATTGTAATCGTAATATCGGTTACATTATCTTTTTTAAGATCATCTCTGATTCTAGGATTAACTTTTTCTGAGCTTATCTCTTTTTCGCCGATTACTATAGTATAAGGAATCTTTAGTAGTTGGGAATTTCTAATTTTCTTAGAGACAGATTCAGAGTCAAAGTCTAAACCAACCCTAATGCCTAAATCAAAAGCTCTGGATGCGAAATCATTAGCGAAGTCGATTGTTGTCTTTTCTTGATTGATAGTAATAATTCTGACCTGTTCTGGAGCTGACCAAACTGGGAATTTACCAGCAGTGTGTTCGATATAAACTGCCAAAAATCTTTCGATTGAGCCCAGTAAAGCGCTGTGAATCATAACAGGCCTCTCGTATTCACCTTTTTCGTTAGTGAATTTCAGGTCAAATCTCTCTGGTTGAACAAAATCCAACTGTATAGTTGCCACCTGGTGTTCTCTCCCCAGAGCATCGGTCGCCATAAAATCTATTTTAGGACCATAGAAAGCCGCTTCTCCTGTTTCCTCAACGAAATCCATTTTATTGTCTATTACAGCCTGTTTTAATTGTTCCTGGCTAACAGCCCAAAGTTCATTTGAGCCCAAATAATTTTCAGAATCATCTCTGTAGCTTAGTCTTACCCTTAAATCCATATCGACTATGTCATAAAGTTTTTTAGCACAGGACAATAAAAAATTTATTTCTTGATTGATAGCATTTTGCCGACAAAAAACATGACTATCATCTTGGGTTATTGACCTAACTCTATTTAAACCGCCGAGCTCACCCGACTTCTCGTCTCTGTAGACTGTAGTGGTTTCCAAATATCGTAATGGTAAATCCTTGTAACTTCTTGGCCTACTAGC
>JAJXVX010000019.1 GCA_021781915.1 bacterium | reverse complement strand
GGCTATCGTATCTCCCGGCTGAACAGTGTAATAAAATATATTAGCTCTTGACTTAAGTGCAGTCTCGACGACCTGAGGTTTTGAGACTATGGCATTATTAGTCGTGGCCATACTGATATCGGCCTGCTGGGACTGAGCTTGGTTAGATATAGCCGTTGTCTCTGGCAAATCAGCCATTTGGGCAACAGTTAAGGCTATATTAGCCGAGGAAACCTGATCAACCGGACTGATAGACGGAGTAGTTGACGAGATTAAGTTGTTTTTAGCAATCGAAGGAGTAGGTTTAACGCCGCTAAAAGCAGTCGTAGACTGAGATACCATTAGAAAAATTAGGTATATTAAAACAACATTACCTAATATAATTAGGTACTTATTTTTAAAACTAAATCTCTTGCTAAATGATGGTGTCGCCTTAGTCCGGTCGTTTAAAGCTTTTACTTTATTACGTCGACCGACACTAGCGCTTAAAGTAGAAGAATTACTAATAATGCTACTCCAATATAATTAAAAATAAACGGATGTTTTTATCAATTGTTTATTTTTATGCTAATGATTATACCAAAAACAGGTTGTTATGCCAATAATGTATCGCCCTTACGGCAATGAACAAAGTTTATGGCAATACAGCTGAGTATTTTGTTGTTGCTCGGCAGCTGTTTTAGAAAAGTAGGTTATGCCATTATCTCCAGTCACGAAATACAGCCAAGCAGTGCTAGCCGGGTTGGCTACCGCATTTAAAGAAGAGGTTGATATGGTTGAAATCGGCGTAGGTGGTAAGCCAGCATGAAGTAGAGTATTGTACGGGCTATCATAGGCCAAATTCGTTGGCTGATTATTAATAGCGTCGCCATATAGGGCAGTCACATCTGATCCTAGTGGCATATTAATGGCTAGTCTAGATAAAAATACCTGAGCGGCTTGAGCTTGATCAGTACTATTGGAAACCTCTTTAATGATAATCGAGGCAAGTGTAATGCCCTGATAGACCGATAGACCTTCTTTACTAAAAGAAGCTTTTATTTGCGGCGTTATTTGTTGGTTCATTTCTGATAAAGACTCGTTGATAATTACTTCAGGGTCAGTATTCGAATCAACCAAGAAGGAATCTGGCCAAAGCAGACCTTCGAGAGTATTAGTTCCACTTGGTACATAGCTCATAATAGGTAAGTTTTTATAAAGACTAACGTCAAAAGCCTGATTTACTTGAGCAGAGCTAAAGCCAAATTTAATGAAATTTTGCTTTATTTCATCAATTCTAGTGCCCGGGAAGATAGTTATTAAAGTTGTCGCAACTTTTCCACTAACAAGTAAGTCGACTATTTTCGGTACGCTCATATTTGGTGAAATATTGTAGGTACCGGCCTGAAGATTACTCTTACCAAATAAATGAATGTAGACATCGAAAACAACCGAAGATCGGATTAATTTATCGCTATAAAGCAAGTTGCCAATATCTTTAGAAGTGAAACCTTTTCTAACTATGACTACCTTGGTCTGATTTGATGAACTAACGGCCTTTAAATTATCTGCGTAATACTTATAACCAGAAATTAGAGATAAAAGCAAAATTCCAACGACCAGAATTATCAGCAATCTAATAATGAGCGTTATCTTTTTAGTTTGTTGATTTACTTTATATCTCATATTTTTTACCTAAAGAGTTAATGTAATCCTCTAGTATTAGGCTTGCTGACACTGAATCGATTTCGGCTTTGGAGTAATTTTTACCCCTAAGATTAAGTATTTCTTCGGCCTTCACACTTGTCAGACTCTCATCCTGATAAATAATCTTAAGACCTAGGTTAACTAAGTTTGTATTAACAAAGTCTTCCACTATAGCTGATTGCTTTGTTTTCTCACCGTTCATATTTCTTGGCATACCAACAACCAAAGTATCAATGTTGTTATTTGCAATAATTTTTTTAAGGTTAGCTACAAAATCAAAGTCATTGTTTAAAGTAGGTAATAAATTAATTAAGAACGTTGATCTTTGGCTAATAGCAAGACCAATTCTAACTGTACCAACATCAAGAGCCAAAACGGCTGAATTATTTTTATCCCGCTCCATAAAACTAAGGCTTGGCAATATTAACCGTAATCTTATTCAAGTTACTGGGAACTGTACTGATCCAAATCGGCGAAATATTAACTGTTACGTTAGTAATGTTAGGATTATTTTTTAGAGAAGCGATAATATCACCGGCTTTTTTACCAACTGCATTCTTCTTAATATTAGCAACCGATAGATTTGGCCCAACTTCAGCAGTAGTAGTCATGGTAAGATTTGTCGCCGAAGAATTGTTTTGGGAGAAAGTCAAAGCGTCAAAACCATTACTAATAATTGATTGAGAAGCTGAGGTAACCTGAGATAGGATTGAGTTATTTAAAATATTTTCTAGATTAGACTTACTAACACCGTACATGCTATAGGTAATCGCCTCGCTAACCGTCTCATTAGCCGCAACGGAACCAACTGCTGCGCTATCGGTCGTCGTTGGCGATGAGGTTGAAAGCGTAGCTGAAAGAGGATACAGCCCAGCGGCTATAATTTGCTGTTCAAGAGCATTTTGGGCTCCACCATTATTAGTATTTATTTGAGCTGTGGCACTATTTACATCTGTCTGGGTAGCAACCTGCTGAGGTGTTCCATCTTGTCCTCCACTTATGTTACCGCTAGTTGCCGATAAATCGCTCGAGCTATAACTACCAGGACTAGGCGCTACTGTCATAGCAGTGCCACTTGCCAGATTATATGCCGCACCAGTCGATACAGCTACTACATTTACAGTCTGGGCGCTCCCAGCTTCATTGCAACTTCCATTTTTAATCCCAGCAAAAATTGTTACGTCCGACTGTGTTATATAAGTATATTTTCCATAACTAATGCCAGAACCCTTATAAACCGTAATCGGATCAGTGGTACAATTGTTTGCCAACTCAAGAGTAACGCTTCCGCTAGCTGAAGCACCACCGATATACTGCTGTCCAGTGGTTGGAACAGTAGCAGTGTAGGTTTTAGAATAATTCATTAATTTAGCTGGTATGGTGCCGGATGTTAAATCAACAGTTGTAGCCGTGGTACTTAAGTTTAAAGGTACATTGACACTAATATTGGTAGCATTAGTCTTAATATTAATAACTGCTTTTGGCATAACAACAAAACCATAATATATACCAAAGCCGACGGCGATAATAGCAAAGACAATTAAGAAAAATAACAACCTGAATTTGTGAAAATTAGGTATAAATAAACTTCGATCTTTTTTGTGTTTTGGTTTTGGTGCTTCTTTTATTTCTTGGTCGGTTTCTTCAGCTGGATCAGAACTATGATCTTCGATTGGAATAGATGCGGCCGCCTTATCTAGTTGACTAACTGGTAGGGTAGTTAGTTCTTCTTCATTTAATTTAATTACATCTTCTTTATTGGTTGCTTTAAAGCCCACAATATTGTTCTCTTCTACTTCTGGTATTTCTGGCTTCGATGAGACATCGGGAGCAACATAAATTTTGTTATCAGCCGCTAAACTAATCACGCTAACATCGGTTGTAATCAAAACAAGGTTTTTTTTGAGAGAATCAACCGCTCTTTTAAGCAGTTTAATATTAACGCTGCTTTGCAAAACCGAAGCTCTTTTTGGCAACACTAGGCCAACTAGATCAGCTTTCGAGGATTCGACTTTGTCAATTATGGTCGTAATCTCATCTTCAATGTCTAAATAAATAATATCTTTAGTAGTTGCCATCTCTATACCTTAAGCATCTTGTCAATTTTATCACGAATAGTTAAATTGTCTGGGACGTCGAATTGTTTGGTATCGCCGGCTACTCTCAACAACCCCATTGCAGTAATAAACGTATGGTCAGTCACCTTGCCAGTTATGTCTTTAATATCAGTGATTTGCTGAGGCTTAATTAGATGAACGGAAGGTTTATGTGTAAACGGAAGGTTTTTATACCAATCCGTTTCTTCTAGTTTGTCGACCAAGAGTTCAAGCGATGATCCTCCACCACACAAGAACATTTTATATGGTAAATGGTCAAGCTTAGTAAACTCTGAGAGAGCTAAATCGATTCCACTCATCCATGTTTTGGCAGTCTTATTTAGTGACGCTTCGACAGCAGTAACTTTATTTGCCGGTACTGTATTTTCGGATAAGCCTACCTTAAGTAGTTCTGCCATCTCGTAGGAAACGGCTAGATCTCTTTCAATACCTTTGGTGAAGGCACGTCCGCCAATACCAAACATCTTAGTCCCTTGAACTCCTCCATCAACAACAACTGCTATATCGGTTGTTCCACCACCTATGTCGATTAAGATAGCGCTAAAGTTTTGCGATATCTTATTGCCAAGTACCGCTCTTGAAACAGCAAATGGTTCAGCCGCAACAGCCAGTAAATCAAGATCAAGTTCAAATGACGTTTTTTCCAAAGCTGCTATATGTATCAATGGGGCGAAGGCGGTATAAAGAGAAACTACTACCTCTTTTCCTTGGAAACCAACTGGATTAGTTACGGTATAGCTGTCAATTTCAATATTAACCAAGGCAGAGTTAACGAGTCTAACATTTACATCTCTACCGCCAGTTTCTTTATTGAGTTGATCTTTAGCTTTTTCTTCGGCTTTAGCCTGAACTAATCCGATAATCTTTTCCATCTCAATGGCGTCAATCGATTCCTCTGGGTTTGGTCGAATAATTTTGGTGGTAATCGTAGAACCTTTAACTAGTTCCCCGGCAATACCTATGACTGAGCCTCTAACGCTGGTATTAGCTTGTTCCTCGGCTTCTTTTAGTGCCTTGTCGCAATTTTCCACAACCGCCGCAATGTCCGAGATTGCACCAGCCTGCATGTCGCTCAAAGACTGATGAACCTTACCTACGCCAACGATATCAATGACTGAAGTTTCTTTATCGATTTTGCCAATTAGAGCTTTAACATATTCCGTACCAATATCCAGACCCACTACGAAATTATCATCAACAGGGGTTATTTTATTGTGACTGGTCAATTTATTAACTAGCCTTTTAATTTCAGATTTGATTAGACTAAACAACTGCAACAAAATTCGTTTTATTTTATTTAACATATAGATTAATTCTAGCATAAACAGAACAGTCTAACACCTTAAAGACCCTGTTTATGATGTGAATTGATTATAACGTTCTTGCCTTTCGCCAAGCCAAAAACTAATTAGCATCAGTATCACCACTGCGTAGCTAGACCAAATATACTTGTAGATTTGTCCTATAACACTGAGGTTGCTAAGAGTAAAACTACTGACATTTGAAGCGTAAACAATTTTAGACCATGTTAACAAGAAAACTCCGACTAATAGTACAACTAGAGCAAGCGCTGGATAGGCTGTTCGTCTTTTTGGTAAATAATGCCCGGTGTAGTGAATGTGACTTAGACGCCAAATTCCGGTGTCAGAATTATCTACACCAATATCAGAATTAGCCTGCTTTAAGATTCTATTTGTTACCATTTTTTGTTTTTGCTTTTAGCTGGTTATTATTTTAGCATAATCAGCTGACAATTCAATTGTTATTTTAGGACTGCTTTGATTCTTCTAACACCGGCCGACGAGCTTTCTTCCTTGATAATAGAGAATCTTTTATTGTCCTCTTTTAGTTGAGCGGTATGATCAACATGCGGTCCACCACAAATTTCAAAACTAAACGGTTTATCGGCACCCGATTTAATCATTTTATAGACTTTAACTTTTTCGCCGTATCTGTCGCCAAATTGACCCAAAGCACCCATTTCTTCCCTGGCTATTTTAGTAGGGTATTCATCGAATGAGACAACCAGATCTTCATCTATTTGATGATTAACAATGTCCTCTACCTGTCTCAACTCATCATCGGTCATTTTTTTGTCATGACTAAAATCAAACCGTAGTCTTTCCTCGGTTATGTTTGAACCTCTCTGAACGACACTGTTGCCTAACACATCTCTAAGCGCCTGATAGAGTAAATGAGTGGCTGTGTGATATTTTTTATGAATTAAACTTTGTCCGCCTAGACCACCTTTAAATGTCCCTTTGGCGGCAGTTTGTGACAGTTGGCGTTGTTTATTCATTAGATTATCAAAGCCTTGTTGCCAATCATCTTTTGCCGTACCGTTTTTTTTGAATATCTCTTCTAGCACTAGTTCAACCGGGAAACCAAAAGTATCATAAAGTTTAAAAATGTCTTGCCCGCTAACTATAGTACTCAGCTTAAGTATTTTATCTAACTCTCTTAAGCCCTTATTCAAAGTCCGTCTGAATAACTTCTCTTCATTGATTAAGGTCTGAATGATCTCCGATTGATTACTGGCTACTTCCTCAAAATCTTGTTGGTATAACGAAATAACTACTGGAATTATTTCCTCAAAGAAATTTTGTTCTATACCCAGATCAAAAGCATAGCGAACTGCCCGTCTGATTAAACGTCGCATGACGTAACCTTGTTCTTTGTTACTAGGTTTTAAACCATCGACTGCTAGAAAAGTGGCAGCTCTTAAATGATCAGCAATCACCCTCATGCTTACAGTGTGCGACTGGTAGGGTTTATTGGAAATCGTTTCTAATTTCTCGACTATTGGTCGAAGTAAGCTTATTTCAAAAACATCAGGGTTGTTAATTGAAGCAGCGGCTATTCTTTCTAGTCCGCCGCCAAAATCAACATTTTTCTTCTCAAGCGGCTCAAAACCTTTATCGGTTTTAAAATAAGTCATAAAGACACTGTTGCCTATCTCCATGAAACGACCACAATCACAGTTTGGGTGACAAAATTCTCCATAAGCTGGATCATGATTTAAGCCGAAATCATAAAATACTTCGCTATCTGGTCCGCACGGATCGCCAATTGGTGTGAACTCTTCGCTACCACCACGGCTCCACCAATTTTTTTTGCCATCGTAGAAAAAAATCCTACCCTCCCCCATGCCCTTTTTATACCCATCTTCTTCTGACCCAATGTCAACCATAGTGGAATCTATTCCTTTATCGGAAAACAACTTTTGCCAAATCTTAGCCGACTGAGTATCTTTGTCTATGCCAAAATCATTATTTCCTATATAACAAGTTACATAAATTTTGCTAGGATCAAGTCCGACTACATCCACTAAAAATTCAAACAACCATGGTAATTGGTCGTCTTTAAAATAGTCTCCGAGGCTCCAATTACCAAGCATCTCAAAAAACGTTGTATGGCGATTATCTCCAATGTCCTCTATATCTTGCATTCTAAGACATGTTTGCGAATCAACCAGTCTAGTGCCGTCTTGATGTTTTTGACCGAGCAAATAAGTAATTAATGGCTGCATACCAGAGCTAGTAAATAGTGTTGAGGGGTCATTTTGTGGAATTAAAGACGCTCTCGGTATATTGACATGATTCTTTTTTTTGAAAAAATCTAAATAAGCTCGCCTAATTTCTTGTGCCGTCATAGGAGATATTTTATCACTTTAAATTAACAAATAATACCGCCGCCCAAAACAGTCTCTCCCTGATAAAAGACAGCTGATTGACCGACCGTGATAGCTCTTATTTCTTCAGTTGTTTCCAGCATATATAAATTATCGGACGACTTCTTAAGACTTTTAACTGGTACCAGTGGCGCGCGGTACCTTGTTCTAACCATTACTTGATCGGAGGGTTTTATGTCCTCTAAATCTTCAACCAAGAAATGGATTGATGTTAAGTTAATTTTTTTTGCCCAAAGTGACTCTTGATCCAAGTCTCTCGTCACATAAACAATATTATTTGCCATATCTTTCTTGAAAACATAATAAGGTAAACCGCCGCCGATATTTAAGCCATGGCGCTGACCAATTGTATAGAAAATTGCCCCGTCGTGTTCACCGACTACTAAACCCTTGTCATCCAGTACTTGACCGCTGGGCTGTGGTCCTAGTTCAGCTAATAAAAAATCTTTAATCCCGACCTTTCCAACAAAGCAGATCCCTTGAGAATCTTTTTTGTTGGCAGTAATTAAGTTATTTTGCGCGGCTATTTTTCTAATTGATGGCTTATCATAATCGCCAATTGGCATCAGACTTTGACCTAAAGCCGAACGATTAATGCGATATAAAAAGTAGGTTTGGTCTTTATTCTGATCCTTTGCCGTAAGTAATCTACTAGGAGAACCGCTAGAATTAATCCTGGCATAATGGCCGGTAGCAATTTTATCGGCACCTTCACTTAGAGCCAGCTCTAAAAACAACTTAAATTTAATTTCTTGATTACACATAATGTCTGGGTTAGGCGTTAATCCTTGACGATATCCATCAAGCATATAATCGACTACCTTGCTTCTGTATTTGTTTTCAAAATCGTAAACCTTAAAAGGAATATCAAGTTGAGTGGCTACGCGTTTAGCATCGTTGAAATCATCTTGCCAAGGACAATCAAAACCAGGTAAGTCTTTGGTCCAATTTTTCATATAAACTCCAGTGACATCAAAACCAGCCTGCTTTAACAGCAAGGCCGTGACTGAACTATCTACACCACCAGACATACCAACGAATACTTTTTCTGACATAGCTAGCTTATTATTTTACCAAAGATTATCTAAAAATAATAAGACTAGCCGCGTTGTTTCTCGAGTTCTTTTCGTAGTGCCGTCAGCTGATATTTTCCGCCAATCCAAAAAGAGGCAACAATTAACGGTACCATTAAGAGTGCCGGCCACCAAATTATTTGAGGTTTCTGGTTATAGACGACAGAGCTACTTTGAGACTGAGAGCTCGTTAGATTAGTTATTGCTCCGTTAGCAATGCCAACCACCTGCAAAAAGGCCTGTGAATTATTTTTATCGGTTGCTTTGACAGTTATGGTGTACGTTCCGGCTGTCTTATAAACATGAGAGGTATCAATTGTGCCAGCGAATTGAGTTGATATTAAATCAATTGGTGAATTATCA
>JAJXVX010000018.1 GCA_021781915.1 bacterium | reverse complement strand
ATTCTTAAATTTTGAAAACTACAATATAGCCAATTTTTTACTTTCAATCTTACTTATTGGCATTCCTATTAATATGTTACTGGATTTCGTTTCAATTAAAAAAAGAGATGAACTTACTCCAAGCGAGATTAAGCATTCATTGGCCGAAACCGACATTTTAATATCATCATATGAAAATCTTTTTATCGATACTAAGTCGGATAAAATTACTAAAATCCATCTATCCAATATTGATTACGACGCAACAAACATAGACATGGTAAATAAAAATATTAAGAAACTTGATTTGCTATTAAATTGTCTTCACTTTACTAACCAGCCAGATGTTTTATTATCTGACAACATTCAAGAAAAAAGAATTAAACTAAACAATGAGCGTAATTACTCTACGGTCCAAAACTTCTTGTCAGCACTAGATATAGATATCAAAAGTTATTTCTCAAAATCAACTGAAATTAAATATTTAAATATAGAAAATGATGTAACAACATCGTTGGTTCAGAAGAACGGTAAAATTTATTGTTTTGTAAAATCACCAATTGAATTTTTACTAAGTAAGTCAACTAGCGTCATCGATAATAATAAAATTAGAGATCTTAGTTTGGCTGATTTGAAATATTTTAGTTCTTTTAACAAAAAAACTTTATCACAAAATCTCGGCCTAGCCTACAAAGAATTTGATTTAAATGTCGGCAAAATTAAGACCTCGGAAATCTTAAGTGACTTAGTCTATATTGGACAGATTGAGATGGAAAGTATCATTAAAGAGCAAAATCTCGAAGCAATAACAAAGGCAAAAAAACAAAATATTAAACTAGTTGTTTTTTGTTCCAACGATTACGAGAGCCAGATTTTAGCCAATCTAGTAGACAACTTAAATATAATCGAAATTATTCCGGGGCACAGACTAATAAAAGAAAATGATTACCTGGCTTACATGGAATCAACAGCTAATTTATTGTTGATAGTTGAAGAAAACCCTGAAGCCAGATTCGAAATAGTTAAATGTATTAGTGGTCTAGATTATACCGTCAGCTTTATAGGTGACAATATAAATGACTTACCGTCACTAAAAATTGTAAATAACGGAATAATTTCAGGACATTCTAATCTCGCAGGTCTTAGGTCTGATTATTTAATAAAACTGCACGAAATAAATTTAAGCTACATCCTCGATACAATAATTGAATCTAAGAAAAGTGTTCTTAATATAATCAAAGTATTCAACTCAATCTTCTTAGGCACACTTTCTGCTCTTTTTTTAACTATTATAGGAATTTTTGCTCTTAAGATTTTAAAGATTCCACCGGCTGTTTCTCCAATCACAATACTGATTTTTATGACACTCGGTCTAATCTTACCGAACCGTTCATTATTATTTGATAGACATTTTTCGCAAGAAATAAAAAATTTAAAATACGGCCTTATCAACTGGGAATCAATCGTTAAAATATTTTTTGTTAGCGCAATAATTTCATTAATTGGATTCTCTAGTTACTTAACGTACTTCATCAGAGCGGGTGTCAGTCCGTATTATATATCAACTACTAATCCAGTTTACCTCAAAGCAATTACGACTACTCTTATCACGCTATTTTTATTGATTATAGCTAATTTAATTTTTGAAAAAGCTAGTTATTATCAGAATGATTTACTAGAAAGACTCTTGTCCAACAAAGAAACAATTTATGCCATTATTTTAAGCTTAACCGCAGTTTTTGTCCTAACATATATAAACCCCCTGAGACTATATGTTAGTAGCTTAAACGTAGTTGATTTTATCTACAGCCTTTTCTTCACTGGCGTCTTTATTGCCTTTAAAGCATTGCTAATTTACGGCCGGAAAAATAGTAAAAAAGAATTGTTAAAACTATACCGGGAAATATTCAGCTAATTTTTTTTCTAGCTCTTCTAGGCCACTGTTGTTTATTATCGTAAAGTCGCATAAATTTTTCACTGATGCGGAGTTTAAATTGTCGTTAGTGGCGGAAATTGTCATTTCCTCATTTTCTTGTTTTTCAAACTCATTGAAAGTTAAATTATCGTCTCGTCGGTTCCGGTGAATATTGCCGTGGATTCTTTTATACCTAGTAGAGATTTTGGCGTCAACCCAGATTAGTTTTCCGCCTAGCTGTTTGATTCTTTCTGCTTCACTAGTATTCCTTATTGCAGACACTACTATGCCATCATAGCTTGTTGGTTCAAACAGTTCTAGAGCTCTATCAACCAGAACATACCCGTTGAATTGATGTTGTAATTGAGAGCTTAATTTTCTAGTATTTTCTCGGATCGGTTCGATGTTTTGACTAATTAATTGGTTTCTTAAAATATCACCAATCGAAACAAACTGATAATTTAGTTGTCTGGATAGAATATGGGCCATTGTATCTTTACCCGATCCATTAGTCCCACTAATACCAATAATATTAATTTTAGTTGGCATTAACTAATATAATCATGAAGTTTTTTCGCATCTCGGTGTTTTCTAAGTTTTGCCAGAGCTTTTGCTTCAATCTGTCTGATTCTTTCCCTCGTAACAGAAAATTCTTGACCAACCTCTTCTAGCGTATGGCTTTTGCCGTCATCAAGTCCAAACCGCATCTTAATAATCTTTTGCTCGCGATCTGTCAGAGCAGCTAACATATCTTTTACTTGTTCTTTTAGTAATTGTCCCGTTGCCGACTCTTCTGGAGTGATAGTATCTTCATCTTCAATAAAATCGGATAAAACAGAATCTTCTTCATCGTCTCGAATCGATGCATCAAGCGAGGTAATGTCCTGCTTTATTTTCATTATATGTTCAACTTTATCAACTTCAAGCTCCATAGCCTTAGCAATTTCTTCGTTGGTTGGTTCTCGATTTAATTCTTGGGTTAGTCTTCTTTGTGTTCTTAACAGTTTGTTAATTGTTTCAAACATGTGTACTGGAATACGAATAGTTCTGGCTTGATCGGCAATTGCTCTAGTAATTGCTTGCCGAATCCACCAGGTAGCATAAGTCGAGAATTTAAAACCTTTATCGGGATCAAATTTTTCAACTGCCCTAAGTAATCCGGTATTACCTTCCTGAATTAGATCTAGCAAATCAAGTCCTCTTCCAACATATCTTTTAGCGATCGAGACGACTAAACGCATGTTAGCTTCAGCCATTTGATCTTTGGCTAATTGTTCCCCTTTTCTTACTCTTTGAGCTAAGGCTAACTCGTCTTCGGATGATAGAAGAGGTATCTTGCCTATTTCTCGGAGATACAACCTGACTGAGTCGTCCGCTATGTCATCGTCTAGGTAGGCGCCTGTATCCTCAATCGGTTCTTCGTCTTCAGCAATCCACTCATCGCTAAAATGACTACTATCAGGTGGGTCAGAAGTAGTGATCTCGATACTGGCGTCAGCTAGTTCAGTTAGTAAAGTATCGATTGCTTCGGCGTTTTCCGGTACATCAGGATACAACTCATTAATTTGTTTCTGGGAAATATGACCGTCCTTTTTGGCTTTGACAATCAGTTCTTCCCTGTTAAGTGGCTTTTTTACTGTAGCCTTATCATTCATTGCCTTGTCGAGTTTAGGTTTTCTTGGCATTCTATTTTTCTCCCATTAGTCTGTTTAAAAAAGTGTTCAATTCATTGACTTTCTTCATTAGCGAGGATATTTCATCTTCTGAAGCTGTCGTAAGTTTTGTTTGAATAATTTCTTTTTGCTTTTTTACATATTCTCTAACTAATCTAAGTCTTAAAACGACTGCCTCGTCATAGAGGTTCTCTAGATCAGTTTTTTGATACAACTCTTCGTATAGTAATGTCAACATTTTAACATAATCTGTTGATATATTAAATTCTCTTAGAGACTCCACTGAGGTTTTGAAATCAAAATCGGGCTGATTTGATAATAATTCAAATATTTTTTTGCTGTCATCCTGTATAAAAATTGATTTTTTGATTGATTTTAATAAGTCCCGCAGTGGAGATCTGATTAACATCAATGTGATAAATCTATTTTCAGTTTTTATAACTTCTTGGTTAGAAGCAACAGATTTAGTGAAGTCCACTTTTGGTTGTCTGAGAATTTTTTTTACTACTTCAAAATTTTTACTTTTCTGATTGATTGCTTGGCGGTTTATTTCAATTAATTTGGATACTTTATCTAAATAAAATTCCTTTTCAATCTCATCAGAAAGTTGATTAACAATCGGCAAGACAGAATCGGTGAATTTTCGTTTCCCTTCGGCTGTTTTGATGTCATAAACTTGTTGATAACGATTAATCATCCAATCAACTGCGTAGATATTTTTTTCAATAGCTTTTATCCATAGGCCGGGATCTTTATTTATTAACTCATCTGGGTCTTTGCCATCTACTATTTCAATAATACTGAGATTAATGTTTAATTTTGAAGCTAAAATTATGGCCCTTTCGGTGGCGGCAATACCAGCTTTATCAGAATCAAAAGATAATCTAATATCGGAAGTAAATCGGGATAGAATTTTTAAATGATAGCTTGTTATGGCTGTACCGGCTGTTGCTACAACATTGGTTATACCGGCTTGATGCGAGCTTATGACGTCTAAATTTCCTTCAGTGATTACAACATAATTTAATTTACGTATCGACTCTTTGGCTAAATGAAGTCCGAAAACGTGCCTGCTCTTATCGTACAGAATGGTTTGTGGTGTATTAATGTATTTAGCAACTTCCTTATTGTCGTCAAGAATTCTAGCGGTGAAGCCGATAACTCTTCCCTGTTGGTCCTGTAACGGAATCATCAATCTACCTCTAAACATATCAATTTCATTTTTATAGTTAGATCTTACCAGTCCAGCATTTTTTAATTCTTTAGAGTCATAGCCTCTTTTAATTAAAAAATCTTTTAAAGCATCACCAGAATTTGGCGAATAACCAAACCGCCAAGTCAATGCAGTCTCTTTGGAGAATTTTCGTTTATTAAATATATAGTCTAGTGCAGGTTGATTGTTCTTGAATTGAACCTGATAAAACTTAGTTGCTAAGTCGATTGCGCTATATAGTCTATTTTTGTCTATTTGATTATCTTTTTTGTTTGAAGAATTATTGAGCTCATCTTCTAAACCAACCCTGGCTGCCAACAACCTGAGAGCTTCCTTGAAGTCTAGTCCTTCCATTTCCATGATAAATGAATAAACATTACCACCCTTACCCGAACTAAAATCATGCCAAATTTGTTTTTCTGGACTAACTATAAAGCTTGGTGTTTTTTCATTATTAAACGGACTAAGACCACGCCAATTCCGTCCTGCTCTAGACAGAGTGACATATTCACCGATTAAATCTTCGATGTTGACTCGCTGTTTAATCTCTTCGACAATATCCATCTATAATCATGTTAGTATATTTATCAACTAATGATAAACTATATTGATTAGATAAACACAAAAAGTATAGATGAAAGCAGATAGTTACATTCCGGGTAGATGCAATATCAATTCCGAAGAAATTGGACTGAGATTTAGAGCTGCTGTATTAAGTTTTTTTACAGCGTCAATCGTATTGCTATTTTTACTGGTTTTTTCTAACAACCGCTATTTCAGGTTGATTCTTATTCCACCGATCTTCTTAACAGTATTAAATCTGATACAATCTCAGCAAAAATTCTGTATTTTTTATGCGCTGGGGAGTCAGCAAAATGCCAAACCTGGCAGTAAAAAACCTAAGCCGATTACGTCCTTATACGACAGAAAAAAGGATAGAAAAAAAGCTATAGCTATAATAGTTATATCTCTTTTATTTTCCATATTAATTACCATTCCTTTAATAAACATTTCCAGCATCAATTAATACTAAATATGATTAAATATAAGTAGATGGAACCGACTAACATTAACCAACCAGTTCAAATACCAACAAATCCTAACCCGTACGATTTTATTTTAAATAATAAAAAACCGCATCGTCAATTAATCGATCCAAACAACAAGCAACAGATGTATATTGTTGCAATCATTGGAGGAATAGTTTTAATTGTTTTGTTTATGATTCTAAAATCAATATTGTCTGGACCGCCAATCATCAACATGCAAGATGTTACCACAACTCTTCAGACTCAACAGGAGATAGTCCATTTAACGATTCAACCAGGTACAGGTAACTTAAATAGTCTTAATATGCCAAGTAGTCTGACAAATACCAATTCTACGGTTGGTATTGTCGTAGCTTCAGAGCAAACATCACTTTTAAATTACCTGAAACTTAATAACATTAAGATTAGCCCTAGCGTCATTGCTCTTGGTATTAATACTAATTTAGATAACCAGCTGATTACAGCTTTTTCCAACGGTAATTTTAATTCCTTTTTTAAACAAACCTTGATAAATGAAATACAAGTTTATCAAAATAGCCTGTCGCAGACTTATTCATCGGCTACCGGTAGCCATGGTAAAGACCTGTTAAAACAAGATTATGCTGATTCTAAACTTTTATTACAGGCACTCAGTAGCAGTTAATCGCTGTCTTGTTTAATCATTTCTAGACTGTGACGAATTAAATCTTTAATATCGTCTTTTGACAATTGCCCAGTGATTAAAACCGTAATCCACAAATTAGGATTTAAATTAATTCCTGCAATTACCTCTTCGTACTTCTCTTTCAGTAAACTTCCCAGGCGACGATCACATCTTAGACTTACTTTGATTGGCTTTTTTTGGCTATCGACCAAGGCGAACATCTTACCTTCAAATTCGTAGACGGTTTGGTTGTCGCCGTATGGCTGACTAGATTTAACCCCTTCAAACGATAGAAGAAAGTCGTCGAGTTCCTTGAAGTTAAACAAATCAATCATTATTTAATATTAAATTCATCTATATAATATTTCAGTTCATCGATAGATTCTTGAACATCAGACATGGCACGATGTTGATTAGCCTTACTAAATTCTTTCGAATATTTTTCTTGCATTAATATCTTAAAAGCACTGACGTCGAGCATCCTATAATGAAGCCTCTGGTCTAGTTTAGGCATATATTTAGAAATGAACTTCCTGTCATTATAGATAGAGTTGCCGGCTAAATAAATAGTTGCGTTTAAACAGTGCTCATCCAATAGGCTCAAAAGGCGTAGCTCGATTTCGATTAGACTAAGTTTTTCATCATTTGAATCAATAAAGTCTTGCTTGTTCGATGAAAAAACTGAATAAAACGGGTTTTGATTTAGTAATTTTTCTACATCGGCTCTATTTTGCTCAACTTTGCTTTCAAAACCAACGATACTTTCAAAATTAAAGTCTGTGATTATCGAAGCCACTTCTAAAATAAGATCCACTTCAGGATTAAGACCGGTCATCTCAAGATCTAACCAAAGTAGTCTTGATTTACTTTTCTGTGAAGCCATTTATTAATATTATATATGGCTTTTTAGTCTATTCTAAATTATCTAGCAGCTGACAAAGCGTTGGAATACCAAACTAGTTCTTTTAGCATTGTTTCGAGTTGTGATTTAGGACCATACGGATTAGCTTCAAGTTCTTCAGAAAGATTACCATCGTCATCAACCGCATTAGTCATACCAACATTAAATAGTTGCGCTGATTTAGGAATAACTACAGATTGACACTCGGAAAGAATTTCCTTTAGGTCAGTTGCTGCTCTAGCCCCACCGACAGTTCCATGCGACACGACAGCAGTTGGTTTGCGGTAAAACTCATTGGTCAAATAATCTAGCGCATTTTTGAGTACAGCCGTAATAGAATGGTTATATTCCGGGGTCACAAAAACGTAAGCGTCAAAGTCTTTTATTTTTTCTAACCAGACCTGAACTTTATCATGTGGTTTTCGGTCGGGGTTATATCTTGGGGATATGGCCTCGTCGAAAAATGGCATTTCATAATCTAATAAATCAACCAGTTCGGCAGATATATCATTTTTAGTAGCGGTGTTTACTACCCACTTGGCAACTTTATCGGTTTGCCTTCCGTTTCTAGTCGATCCAACAACGACAGCTAATTTCATTTGTTCTCCTTAACTTATTTATTAACATTTGATTTGTAATTTAATATTAAATGATTTACTATACTTTGTAAAGTATGTTAGCTACATTAAACAATCAATCTATAGAAAAGAATGTCGGTTGTATTGCGCAGGCCATGTCGATAATCGGCAATAAATGGACGGCGTTGATTTTGCGTGATCTTTTTCAAAGTCCGCAGCGGTTTTGCCAGCTAGAAAAATCGATTCCTGATATCAATCCAAGAATTTTATCTAAGCGGCTCGATTATTTGGAGGAACAAAAAATAGTATCTGTCGCTTATGATCCACCAGCTTCTAGTCGAAAAGTCTATACATTGACCAAAAAAGGTGAAGATTTATTACCAATCCTAAAAAGTATGGCCGATTGGGGACTTAATTATAAGGTTTAGCACTTCGATAAACTACATTTTATCCGGAGCGTAAATACCCAATAGATTTAAACCATGTTTTAATACTTCAGCGTACTGGTTGACTAGTGTTAGCCGCAGATTTTTTCTGTCGGAATTAATGACTGGGCTATGTTCGTAAAAACTATTGAAAGTTTGACACAGTTCATAGAGATAATTGCAAACATAGTGCGGTTTTAATTCCTCGACGGCTAAGTCAAGTACAGAGTCAAAATCAAAAAGTTTAACTGCTAGTTCCCTTTCCTTATCATCATATTCAAAATTTTTAAAATCTGTAATTACTTCGTCGCCAGCTTTAGCAATTATTGAACGAGCTCTGGCATGTGCGTACATCAAGTATGGACCGCTATTGCCTTGCAGACTAACTGATTGTTCAATATCGAAAACAATATCGCTACCGAGTCTAACTTTTAAGAGTTGATAGCGAATGGCTCCGGCGATAAGTTTATCATCGGTTGTATCCGAATATTTATTAAACTCTTGTCTGACCATATCAATCAGCCAACTTATCTCTACCACTTTTCCTTGTCTAGAGCTCATTTTACCGCTAGCTAATTTAATAACTCCCGTATTAATATTTTCCATCTCTCCATCTTTAATCAATCCAATTAACTGGCTGGCCTTGATAATTAATTTAAAATAATCCTTTTGTTCGTTAGCTGT
>JAJXVX010000017.1 GCA_021781915.1 bacterium | reverse complement strand
AGCTAAAAAGCCTTTGCATAAGGATGAAATAATCAGATCAGTTCTAAAAGATAGATTCGTAAAAGAAACTACTATTTTGTTAAATCTTCAAAATAAAACTAAATTTAAAAGAGTAGCCAAAGCCACGTATATTTTAAATGAAAAATAAAACGAACGTTTTACGAACATTTTAATATAGTTACTGGCAACAATTTAGAAGCAGTAGTTATATAAAAATCCTAATAAGGCTAGAAGAGTAGTGAAACTAAAAATTTAATATAGTAAAACAAAAATTAATTTTAGTTGAATAATGATAGATATTCAAAACAGTGCACTACACTGACTTATAGAAAGCGTGTCGCACAATGTATATTTTACGACTCTATATAACACTGCCACAGCTATAAACTAATATGACCTAATACCCTCACTAACAGGGCAATATTTCATTTTGTTAACTATTAATGGATTCTTTAAATAAAAAATTACTTATTATATATAAGTTTCACTAAGATCTTAACTCTAACCCCCTGGAACCACACAACTTAATCCAAAAACGTATTGTGTTACTGAACGCATCCGCAACGCTATTTGACTTATCCACAGTTTTATTTTATTTTATCTACTCCACTCTCCTTCTCAGTATTTTTTGTTTTTTTTGACAATTTGATAATTATATATTGTTATATACTTTTTTTGTTTTTTACTTAAAACTTCTTTACGAACATTTTACGAACTAGAGGGGCAGTAATGGGGGCTTATTTAAATCTGAGAGTAACTAGTCCAGATATAATACACAGCATCAGGCTGTTCAATTAAAACCATACACATATACATATTATGCTAAGAATGTTTTTTACTTAAAATATGCCCTACCATCGATTCTTGCGTCAATATATTCAGTAGGATTTATGTTATTTATCAAGAGATAGTGATAAAGTGCCAAGAATGTCCCTGATTGATTGATTGGATCGTCGGTCTGAAGATTAAATTTAACGTAATAATTTTTCGATGATATATAAGCATCTAGCTCATTACCGTCAGGAAGAATCACGTAATGATTTACAGTTATGTTTTTTGATTTAAGCTCATAATTAATCGTATTTATAAAATTTATATTAGTCGCAGATAAAACATACTCATTATCTTTAAGTTTAAGATTTACGGGAAAGTTAACAATTGTTAGTTTTGAGTTATTGGCGCTGATTGACGTATCCACAACCCTTCCCTGGTCATTCACTAAACCTCCATTATATGTGGTAGATAGGAATATACTCGCCGGAGAGGTGACTATGTTAATATTTAAGGCATTTTTAAATATTGAATCTGATATGCCGACACTAGTTATATCAGGAAATCTGGATTTTAGCTGATTAGTTACTTCGGATTCATTCAAAGTTATCTTATTGCCATTAAACCAAGAATTTTTGATTACTCCATAAACAACAGAATTATATTCACTATCTAGTTGATTGTTTGTAGCCGATATATAGACTTGGCTGGGCGATAATTGTGAAAATCTAATTCCAGCAGTAACTAAAAGGCTAATAATAACAATAATTATCAACCGTCTCATCCAATATTTTATAAAACTTACACTGACATATTTAGATTTATTTACTATTTCAGTAGTAGGGCTCTTACTTTCGTCATTCCGATTGGACATTGAAAGCGATTCCCTGTTAGCTTTGACCCGCTCTAATGAAACTGAATGATATAAATATCGTCGTTGATCATAATTTGGATTGGATGATTGCGGTCTGACGCGTCCAGATTCTTTTTTTTCTAACCTACCAGTTTTTCTTTTAATTCTCATTTTTATATTTTATGACCGCCAGATGATTCAGACAAAATTAATTCTGCTAATTTACGAGTTGCTCCCGAAATCGCTATTTTCGATATATTTTTAGACAAACGTAATCTAAGATCATCGTCATTAAGTAGCTTCATTATAGACTTCAGCAAGACATCGCTTTTTTGAACGATATCATCTTCCTGAATAATTAAACCGGCGTCATGCTCAGCTATAAATTCTGCATTTTTCAGCTGATGTCCACCAGTTAAATAAGGGCTTGGAATAATTATACAAGGCTTGGCCTGTATGGAAAATTCTGCCAGATTTGTTGCACCAGCCCTGGTAACAATCACATCTGCCGCTCCACTATATTTATAAACATCATCCACGAAATCCAACAACTTAATACGGTTGTCATGCTCCATAACTCCTTCGTATTCCTTTTTCATTTTTTGTAAATTTTTAATACCGACAATATGAAATATAACTAAATCTTCAAAACTATTCAGAAGTGGTTTGGCTATTCTTAAAACAGCTTGATTTATAGAGACAGAACCTAGACCTCCACCTATTACTAATAATACTTTTGTCTCACGAGACAGACCCAAACTATTTCTGTATTCATTTTTTAATTCATCAGTTACATGAATGAATTCAGACGAAACAGGAACACCCACTAATACTTTTTTATTTTTAGGGTAATTATGGTGTTTAGAATCAATCGATATGGCATTGACTTTAGCGCCTGGGGCGATAATTTTGTTTGTTAAACTTGATATTGAATCGGAGTCATGAGTAATGTAAGGTACGCCGTTTAATTTAGCTGCCAAGGCTACTGGAACACTCAGATAACCTCCCCTAGTAAAAAGGATGTCTGGATTGTTTTTTCTAATAATGAACAAAGCTTGAAGAAAACCTATTAATATCAAAAAAGTATCTCTGACATTCTTAAGAATTGTCGGAAAATCAAGTAACTGTTTTAACCCCTCATAATGATATCTTCTGAACTTCCCGGCATATATTAAATAAACTTTATCTAAATCTGTATTTTTTTTAAGTAGTGCCGACAACTTATCGTTTTTTTGACCAATATAAATAATTTCTGTTGAAGGATTAATTGTTTTAATTTCTCTAGCTATCGACGTTACGGGAGTGATATGCCCCCCTGACCCTCCGCCTGTTAGTAGAACCTTCATTTTTGAAACCTTTCTGAATATTTGTCCGCGTTAACGTATTAAGACTAGTATACCTTGAAATATGAAAAACTAAACCTACGGCAGCAGCGCTAAAAACGATTGACGTTCCACCATAACTTATGAAAGGAAGAGTTATTCCTTTGAGCGGGAAAAGACCAATCATGGCACCTATATTTATCAAAGTTTGAGAGCTTAACCAAATTAGTATTCCAATGACGATTAACTTCAAAAAAATGTCCTCTGTCCTATCTGAAATTAATTTAATTCTATAAAAAAAACCGAAAAATATACCTATGAGTATAATATCTCCTATGAAACCAAACTTTTCTGAGTAGATAGCAAATATTGAATCGTTCGATGCTTCTGGGACGTAACCATAGGCTTGAACGGTCTTCCCGAGTCCAAGACCAACTATACCGCCAGAACCTACGGCTATCAGTGATTGGCAAGCCTGATAACCAGAACCTTGGCAGTTTGATTGCGGATGAATATAGGTCTCGACTCTTGAAAGCCTATACGGAGAGGTTACTACTGCCAAAACCGCTCCCAGTAAAATCACTAAACCAACGATCCCTAACTTTTTAAGTGGAAATCCAGCTACGAATGCCATGGCTACTATAGATGCCGTTATGACTCCGATAGATCCTAAATCACTTTGAATACCGGCGATTATTATTCCTAATATAGATAGAACTACTATTATAGGCGTTAAAACCATTTTTACATTTTTGATTCTGTCTAGCTTTATTTGACTGGCTAAAAATCCGGCTATCCAAATAATTACGACAAATTTTACTACTTCGACTGATTGAAACGAAAAATTCCCCAACCTAACCCACCTATGAGCTGGATAATTTGGATTAACAGGTAAGATTATTGCAGCCATAGTGGTTATTGCTGCAAGACCGATCAACCACTTATACATTTTTTTCCATAAGATTAAAGGTATTCTGGAAGCTATAAAAAAACCTATAAAGCCCAACCCATCAGCCAAAGCTTGTTTGTAGGTAAAATAATTCGAACCAACATTATTAGTTATGGACAAAGCCGGACTTATCGAAAAAATCAAGATGAGACCAAATAGAATTAAAGCAATCGTAAAAACTAACAACCAATAATCAGGTTTATGTTTTCTGGCCAAAGTAAGTTTATTGTCCTGATCTATGGAAAAGGACTTAAGATTTAATAGTGGCTTTTTTTGTTTATTAGTTCTTTGGTTTTCATTAAAATACATCAAAATTCGCGCTTAAATTCGATTAATCAAGAAAATTATTAGACCTATTACTGCCGCGACTTGACCAATAATCCAAAAACGCATTGTGACCTTCGTCTCTGGCCAACCAATGGCTTCGAAATGATGGTGTATGGGGCTAGATAGAAAGACCTTCTTGCCATTTCTAAGTTTTTTAGAAACTCTATTAACGATAACTGAGCCTGTTTCTGCCACATAGACTATACCTATTACAGGTAATAAATAAACAGTATCTGTTTGCATGGCAACTATGCCTAAGGCAGTCCCAAGAGCGAATGATCCCACATCTCCCATATAAAATCTAGCCGGAAAAATATTGAACCAGGTATAGCTCAATAAAGCTCCGACTATAACAAAACAAAAAATTGCCAACTGATATTTATGCTCAAATACGGATATTAATCCATAAACCGAAAAAGATGACGTTAAAAGACCACCGGCCAGTCCATCGAGACCATCGGTTATATTTACTGCATTAGACGTAGCGATAACAACTAACCAAAATAAAGGTATAATTAGTATACCCAGATGAATATGGCCAAGGTAAGGGATAAATACAGTACTTACACCAAGCTTATAATAAAACCACCAACCACCAATTAAAGATACCAAACTGTAAAGAACGAACTTATACCTTGCCTGCATACCCGCCACACCAATACCGTTACTTCTTACATTAATCGAGTCGTCAACTAATCCAATCAACCCAGCTCCAATCAACCCAGCAAGAGGCAACCATGTCTCTCCCCTGCTTAAATCGTAGAATAAGGTTACTAGCATTACGGACACAACAAATATAACCCCTGCCATAGTTGGAATTAACTTTTTATGCTTTTCAGCATGGAGTTTCTGGTAGACCAGTGCCTTTCCGCCTGACCAAGCATCGGTTCGTTGTTTCTTCCACCATTTATACTTATAAGCGAAGTGCGTATACAGCGGAGTCAAAATCATTGCAGTCGCAAAGCTAAGAAAACTTAACAAAAGTAATTGAAGTAAAAAGTGTAGAGTAATACCGAGATGTATAATACTAGTCATTTTGTTTTTTTATACTTATACAATTATAACAGACGGAACAACCTTATAAAATGTTAACTTTTTGGACTAACATATCCATCATTTATTAGCATGTGAGCAATGTCAGCAAAAATTGGTTGGCCAGCGTAAGAGCCCGCATAACCAGCCACATTGGGTTTAATATTAAAGACTACAATCACATACTGTATTTTATCACCACCGACAAAACCGATGTATGTACCGTTAAATATATTACTATAATACCCACCACTGGGCTGCGCCACTTGAGCTGTCCCGGTTTTACCTCCAACGATATATTTGTTGCTGAAATTCATAAATGAAAAACCACCCTGTAGATAAGCTTTTACCACATTCTCAAGTAACGGTACCAGCTCGGGACCGATTTTTGCTGAAACAACGTTCTTTTCTAGTATTTTAGGCTGATTGACGATAGTTTTTCCGGATGGGGTAATTTGCTCACTTACCAGTGTCGGTTTATAGTATGTACCACCGTTTAAAACACTAGACAGAGCAGACGCTATTTGTATAGGCGTAAGCAAAAGCCCTTGTCCAAAAGATGTATTGGCATATCTTAAATCTATTGATGGGTCGTTCATGTTTGGTGGAGGAATATATCCAGGCGACTCATAGCCTTGTTCTATGCCAGTTAATTGGCCAAGCCTAAAACGATTAGCCATATAATTATGCCAAGCGTCTATACCTGTCTTGTCGATCTGTCCACCACCCATCTGCATCAACATCCAGGTTGCTCCAGTATTCAAAGATAATGATAGTATGCTCGAAATACTCTGAACTCGAGGACCGCCATCTTGTTCTATGTCGGTTATATTAAATCCATTAACTATCCAATGCGCCGGATCATAAAAAGTTGTGTTTGGTTGGATTACACCCATGTCTAAAGCGGCAGGCGTGGTCAGTGTTTTCATGATTGAACCTGGCTCTATCGCATCACTGACCGTACCATTGTCAAATACTGAAGGATTAGTTACATTCTGATAATTATTTGGATCATAGGTAGGATAATTAGCCATTGCCACAACTTGTCCGTTATTTGGATCCATTACTAGAGCATTTATACCCTGTGATTTAGTGGTCGTATAATCATTTTTTAAAATTTGCTCAAGCTGTGTTTGGATACCAACATTAATTGTTAAAACTACGTTATTGCCTGGTTTAGGTACGATATCAATATTGCCCGAATTTGCAGCCAATGGCACCCCATTAGCATCGGTAACCGCTTTTACCCTTCCGGGTGTTCCGCTGAGTGTACTATTCAAATACTGTTCTATGCCGTAAACACCTTTCCCTGAATTATCAACAAACCCAAGTAATTGAGAAGCGAGACTTCCGTCTGGGTACACTCTGTAGTCCTGAGACTGAGTTCCTAATCCGGGTAGATGGAAGGCTAAAATTTTCTTATTTTGTGTCTGGGTAATTTTATGATTCAAAATCACATATCTAGTATTTTTAGTTTTAATTAAACTCATGTAATTAGAAAAATTTCCTCCCAGGACAGATACAATGTCAGAGGCTGTTTTTGACGCATTTTTTACTAATGTTGGGTCGATATAAAGCGTGTAAAAGGTCTGGTTTAATACAATAGGAACGACATTGCCGTTATCGTATGCTTCTATAATTCCACGGTTAGCGGGAATTTCATATTGTTTCAATTGATAGCTAAGTGCAAGATTTTTATAATAACCATACTGGATAACTTGAACATAAAACAACCTAATGATAAATATACCTATTAGTATTACTATTAATGCCCATATTGTGTTTATTTTACTTGCGTTAGAGTTCATGAAAAAAAATATTAGACTGCATAACCATATATATTTAATTATACAATCTTATGGATGATCGTGATATAAGACTCAAATCTAATTCTGGAGAGTTGTACTAGGAGTTATTGGAACTAATGATTTAGCAACTTGACTATTCTGTACAGTATTTACAGACTGTAACTGAGCTGACGCAACTTGTAGATTATTTTGTTGGGAGACTAGTTGAGATTGTTGCTGTTGAAGTGCGTTAATCTGATATCCGAAACTATTAGTTTTAGTTACCTGAGTTAAATAAAGCAAGCCCACTAGACAAGCTAATACTATTAGAACTACAGTATTTGAAATTGGACCCATGGTTCTTGTTTGTGTTTTAAAACTAACAGTGTTTTGATTATTTGAATAATATTTAGATCTGTTAATTGATAGTGAATTTGAATATGTCATTTTTGTTTTTCTTTTTATTTTTTATTTACTCAGCCTTAATGTTCGTGGTCATTAAGGCTGAGTTTAATCTTTATAGGACCTTTACATTAATCCTATAAGATCTGGAGTTACTTTTTACCTGTATTGGCACAATAGCACTCCTTTCTTTTTTTGTTTTTATTTTTTAACTACGGCTCTAAGTTTTGCGCTTCGAGCACGCGGATTATTAACTAATTCAGTTTGATCTGGAATAATGGGTTTTTTGGTTAGCAGCAAAAGCTTGTCGTCATACCTCTGTCCAGAGTTTTCGTTAAAAAATTTTTTAACTATTCTGTCCTCTAGACTGTGGAACGAGATTACAGCTAATCGGCCACCTGGCTTCAATAATTTAATCCAAACCGGCAGACTTTCCGTTAGTTGCTTGAGTTCTTGATTAACCTCTATCCTGATTGCCTGGAATGTCCTAGTGGCTGGGTTAGTCTTACTATGCCCAGGCCATGCTTTAGCACATATTCTTGCCAAATCATCGGTTGTTTTAAGAGGTCTAGCAAGGATAATGGACTTTGCAATATATCTAGCCTTAGGCTCTTCGCCATATTCTTCTAGTATTTGCCTAAGCTTGGATTCCGGATATTTATTTAGGATAAATTCAGCATCCAACTCTTGAGTCTGATCCATTCTCATATCGAGTGGACCTGTTTGCTTAAAAGAAAACCCTCTAGCCTGATCGTTAATGTGCAGTGACGATACACCTAAATCTACTAATATGATGTCAAAATTCTTATTTTTTCTAAAAAGATCTTTCGAAGCTTCATAAAAATCTTGTTTTACGATATTGACTGGTTCACTTTTGAACGCGATATTTTTGAGATAATCAATTGCTTGGCTGTCTCTATCTATCAAATAAGAGTCAATTGAATTGCCGGTGAGATTCAAAATTATTTTCGAATGACCGCCATATCCAGCCGTAAAATCTACAAGATTTTCATCCTTTTTTGGGGTTAAAATCTCCAAAACTTCTTTAACTAAAACTGGTTTATGAATTTCGGACATATATTTTTGTTTTTAATGTACCTTTTCTTGTTTGTGTTTTTGTTTTTGCAAGGTCACCTAATCAGCAGCCAACTTTTTGTTTTAAATATTTTTGTTTTTGTGTCGTAATTTAATTCGTATGTACAGAAGGTATAATTCAGATTTTAAAAATCTAATAACTTCTAACTAATCAAATTACATGAGAGACTTTTTGTGAGGTGGAGTTTTGGGAAGTGTTTTAAAAAATGTACAAGGGGTAATTTAGAGTGTAACCCTTAATTTCCACTTGTTGACTGCCGAATAGCTAACCTCGATCAGCTTAGTTGTGTTTTTATTTTAATGTTAAGGTTCAATTTTTAGCTGAAATTCGCCAGTATTGACCGGCTCGTACCGCGATAATGTCTTGTTTTATTCCGGAAAAATCCAGAAGTGGTTTTTCGATAGATATTCTGCCCTGTTTTTGATCTATCATCCCTTCTGTCTTACCCATCCTAAACTTAACATTCAGATCGGCAACTTTTTCATCTAAGATACTGCCTTGAAGATTTGGTTCAACGGCTTCATCCCATATTTTCTTAGAATATAGATGGAGATATTTTCCAAATCCCTTGGTAATGACGTAACCGCTCTGAAATTCCAACCTCAATTCAACGGGGATTGTTAAGCGCCGTTTTTCATCGAGTCGCCTTTCAAAGTAATCGGTCGACGACATTATTTCCTTTCTAGTGGTTTTTATTTTTTCTTATCTAGTTACCCACGATAACCCACTGAATTGAATATACTCTTACTTACTACCCACAACAAGTCTTTTTAGAATAAAAAGGTGGTTATTCTTACACTAGTTATACACATAGTACAGTCGCTTTTTAAAGGAGGCTAATACTTATCCACAAGTTAGATATCACTAGATCTACCCGCTACTCTTTGGCTGACTGAGTAGCTAATATTATGAACACCGACCTCTTCCTTCTCTCTCAAATAGGCGTTTTTCATCATGGAATTCTGTAAAATTGCTAAATTCGATTTATTTATATTTAGCTTCCCTGTACTGACAGAAAAATCAAGCAGACCCAACAAAGTTGCTAAAATCATAATTGCTAAAGAAATTTTACTAAACATTTTTTATTTTTTGTATAACATAGGTATTATACACTAATTTTGTTCTATAGTCAACATTAGTACTTTACTAATTACTTACTGAGTCTTCTTTTTTTATACGATAATTTTCTTTTTAGTAAATCTAGTCGAACGACTTTATTCTCAAACGGTTTAAATAGACTTGAATACATCCAGTTGGGTGTGATTATCGAAAGAAGTTTATTATTTTCGTCCAAGTACTCACATAAACTTAAAAAATCACCGTCACCGGAAACTATAACGGCTTTATCGTAATTATTAATTTCTTTCATAGCGTATAACACGAGGTCAGCATCAATATTACCTTTTATATTGGTTTTATGGTCGGTATTGTCATCGTTTTTATGTTGAATATCTTTTGACCCAGTTTCGGGAGTAGTGTCTGTATCATTCCTAACATCAACTAACTGCTTTAAAACAACTAGATAACCTAGATCGTGCATATACTCATAAAGATTCTCATTTTCCAGAATATAGCCTATAAACATATAAGCAACCTTAA
>JAJXVX010000016.1 GCA_021781915.1 bacterium | reverse complement strand
TATTCACTATCTTCGCAAAATAGTCAATTTCTTTACTGTCTTCTAATACTTGATCGATCAGTTTAAGTGGGTTAACGGTAGATAAATCAGAATCTTTTCCAACAATCTGGCCCAGTAAACTTACAAAAAGTATTTTACCATACTTTGTTTCAAGTTCTTTTACGCCTATACTTTTTGATCTATGATCATAGTTGGCTGGACCAATAATTGGTTGAGATGGGCTGTCGAGATAAACATTAATTGATGAATCAACAAAGCTGTGATTACCACCCGTAAAGAAATCGACGCCCAATTCTTTTAGAGCTTTAAAATCTGAGGCGCTAATTCCCTTACCGTTGGTAACATTCTCTGACTGAATAATAGTCAGGTCTATATTATGAAGATTTTTTAAATCATTCAGTTTGGCTTTCAAAATTCTGACACCAAACGAACCAACAACGTCACCAAGGTATAGGAATTTCATATCCAACGATTTCTATTTAGCGAATTCAATTGCTCTGGTTTCTCTAATGACATTAACTTTTATAGTGCCTGGGTATTGCATGGTAGATTCAATTTTAGTCGCAATATCACGGGCAAGTTTAATTGCACTTAAGTCATCGATTGACTCTGGTTTAACAATTACTCTAATTTCTCTTCCGGCTGAAATGGCATATGATTTATCGATGCCAGGAAAACTATTCGCGACATTTTCTAGATCTCGCATTCTTTCACCGAAATTCTCAGCCGAAATGTTCCTTGCGCCTGGTCTGGCTGCACTTGCGGCGTCAACGACCCTGATAATTAGAGCTTCCACACTAGTTGCTTCAACGTCATCATGGTGTTGTTCGGCGGCTAGGGCAACTTCTTCAGGTGCACCATATTTACGTAAAATTTCACCGCTGATATGATGGTGCTTACCTTCAACCTTATGGGTTAAAGCCTTACCAATATCGTGAACTAGAGCGGCATACTTAGCAGTCTTAACATTTGCACCCAATTCTTCGGCTATCATGCCGGCTATGTGAGCCATTTCTGTGCTGTGTTTTAGTACATTCTGACCGTAACTAGTTCTAAACTTCAGTTCACCGAGTATCTGAACGATTTCTTTTGGAATACCAATAATACCAACCTCACGGGCAGCATCCTCACCAGCTCGAAAAACTTCCTTCTCAATATTATTTTGAGCTTTTTCGACAATTTCTTCAATTCTACCTGGATGAATTCGTCCATCTTTCATTAACATCTCTAGTGCCTGTCGGGCGACTTCTCGTCTAACCGGATCGAAGCTACTTAGAACAATGTAACCAGGAGTATCGTCAACTAAAATATCTACACCGGTGGCTTTTTGTAAGGCCTGGATGTTTCGGCCTTCCTTGCCGATTATTCGGCCTTTCATTTCCTCGTCTTCCAGCTTCATTGAGGTAATAGTTCTCTCGGCAGTTACTTCTGAGGACATTCTTTCCATAGCGGTAGTAATTATTAGAGCTGCTTTTTCCTCGGCTGTTTCTTTAGCCTCGTTTTGCAGTTTTGAAACCAAGCCAACCAAATCGTTTCTAATATCTCTTTCAGTCATCTGCATCAATTTCTCGGCTGCTTCTGTTTTAGATAATTTAGCAATTTTCTCAAGTTTATCTTGTTGCTTGATTCTAATGTCCCTAATTTCGTCTTTTAACTTTTCTACTTCATCTTCACTGACACGTAACTTCTCCTGCCTCTTGTCAAGTTCATCAAGTTTTTTATCAAGAGACTCTTCCCTCGTAACCAATCTTTTTTCTAAGTTCTGTAATTCAGTTCGTCTAGTCTGTTCCTCTTTTTTAGCTTCATCGACTGCTTTCTGAGCATCTTCTTTAGCTTTCTCAACTAATCTATCAGCTTCAGCTTTTGCTTTAGCCAATTCTTTGTTGGCACTATTTTTTGATGAGCTAGCCTTATTCTTATAGACAACTTGACTTCCACCAAAACCAACGGCCAGTCCTACGACTGCCAAAATCACCTCTAACATAGTCTTCCTTTCTTATCCTCGGATTTAAGGCCTTAAAAGGTTTAGTAAACACGAAATTATAGCTAGAATCCAAGGAAAATAATAAATGTAAGCTTAAATAATAAAAAAATAAATTTAGGATTAACGAATTGCGAAATACAAGTCTCTCCTTATAATAATATACAATTTCGTAACTTAGGCGTCAAAGTTTTGTTATTTTTTGGCGGGCGTAATATGAGCTTCACTGCCATAAAACGGAATGACTGTATTTTCGTTAGTGCCACTCAGTAGCGAGTCTACGCCCTCACTTTGCCAGTTTTCGCCAGTCGTCCCAACGATGCTAATTCGCAGACTATAGGCCATAGTATTAAAAACAGAGGCGCCGATTCGAAGCCCAGTAAAACTCCCAGGACCCTTGAAAAAAACAAGTCCACCCAGATCCTTTGGCACTAGATTATTCTTTTTCAATAAATCAGCAATCTTCTGATTAAGACTGGTAGCCAGTGATCGATCAGCCAACCAATCTAGTGAATCAACTAGTTGATTGTCACGAAGTAAACCAAGATAGGCTGTTGGTTGGTCGCATCTAAGGGTTAATATATACATAATCATCTATACCAAATACTTTAAATTTTCATCATATTCAAATTCAAGTAAACGTTCATTATTAGACAATACTTTAAATCTTATTATTAGCTTATCTTTATTTAGTAAACTCTTAACAATATCGCTCCATTCAATCACCGAAACATTTTTTTTATCCGACATAGTTTCCGTAAGTGTTTCAGCCAGTATCCCAGGATCAGTTAAGCGATAAAAATCAAAGTGATTAATAATCAACTTGTCGGTTATATATTCATTTTTAATAACAAAGCTAGGGCTAGAAACAGCGGCTTTTGAGCCCGCACCTTCAACTAAGCCTCTAACGAATGTAGTCTTCCCGGCCCCAAGATCACCTTCAAGAACTATCAATTCACCGCCTTGTAGTTTTTGACCAATCTCAATACCAATTTGCTGGGTGTCTTTTTCGCTAGTTGATTTTTTTTCTTCCATTGAATAATTCTATTTTAATAGATTAGGTCCAGTCTAGGCAATTTAAAGACTACAGACATCTGGTTTATAATTAAGTTAATGTTATTGCTTCGTAGTTCAGTCGTTGGCAAAAAAGTCCTATCAATTCGAGAAGGTCATCAGATTGGTGAGGTCCTTGAAATATTATGTCAGCCGAAAAACCTGAAAATTGAAGGGTTCTACGTTAAAGACTACTCTGATAAAAAAATTAAAGTCCTACTATCGCAAGACATTAGAGAAATTTATAGACAAGACTTCATAACAAACGACTACGAATCATTAAGTTTACCCGATGAGTTGATTAAACATAAACAGATTATTGATCTAAGCTACGATTTTATTAAAAAACCCGTTAAAACTGTCTCTGGTAGAAAGATTGGTAAGGTCGAAGATTTTGCTTTTGATAGCGACAGTATGTTTATCCTCAAACTTTATGTTCATCAATCAATCATTAGAAATTTTAACGGCGCGATTAAGAGCGTCGACCGAAGCCAAATAGTTGAAGTTAACGAAAAACAAATTATTATTGAAGAACCAGAGGAATTAGTTTCTGCTACCGCACCGGCAACTGTTTCTTAACCGCTAGTCTTGGTCTAAATAATCTTTAATATCCGAATAGGCAAAACCCTGAGAGATTAAATAATTAATCAGTTTCTTATCGTCCTTGAATCGACTAAGTTTTCGTTTTTTTTCAACAATCCTAGCAAGTGCCTGATTGTTGATTTCGTTTTTTGAAATAATACTGCTGATAATTTCTTGACTAATGCCTTTAGCTTTCAGTAGATAAGTTAATTTTAAATAAGATACCGGGTTTAAAAGCATTCGGTCATTTATAAACGATCTGGCAAATTCCTCATCATTTAGGTATCCCTTCTGGACCAATTTTTCAATCACTTCATCGGCTAGATCAGCCGACAGTTGATTTTTCGACAAATAATCTTTGATTTCCTTTTTACTTCGTTTTCTAACCGAGACTAGTTTTAACGATTTTAAGAAAAAAACATCAATTACTGAGGCTTGTCTAAGTTCATCGGTAGTAGAACTTGTTATATTTAGACCAATTTTAAGACTAAACTTTTCAATTGATGTCAGCGACAAATCAGCTAAAAATTTATCATCGCTATAGACAGCAAACAACGATGGATTTATCTTTGAGTCAAATATTGCCGTTATAATTGGCATGATTTTTAAGACTAAACTTTTTTAGATTCGGCTAACAAAATTTTATCAACTACTTCATCCATTATTTTCGGATTATTTTCAAGGTATTGTTTGGCGGCTTCTCGACCCTGACCAATTTTATTGTCCTGATAGGAGAACCAAGCGCCGGCCTTGTCAACAATACCGTGGTTGATGGCCAAATCGAGTACATCGCCAGATTTGGATATGCCTTGGTTATACATAATATCGAACTCAGCTTCTCTAAAAGGAGCGGCAATCTTGTTTTTAACTACTTTTACTTTAGTTCGGTTGCCAATTACCACATCGTCCTGTTTGATTTGTGAGGTTCGTCTAATGTCCATTCTGACTGAAGCATAAAACTTCAAGGCATTGCCGCCAGTTGTAGTTTCGGGATTACCAAACATCACACCAATTTTCATTCTAATTTGATTAATGAAAATAACTGTTACGTGAGATCTGGAGATAATACCGGTTAATTTTCTAAGAGCTTGACTCATTAATCTGGCTTGAAGGCCCATGTGACTATCGCCCATCTCACCTTCAATCTCGGCTTTTGGTACTAAGGCAGCAACCGAATCAATCACAATAATATCGACAGCATTAGATCTAACTAATGTTTCAACAATTTCTAGCGCCTGTTCACCGTTATCTGGTTGTGAAAGTAGTAGATTATCGACATCTACACCAATCCTTTTTGCATAGGAAGGATCAAGAGCATGCTCGGCATCAATAAAAGCAGCTACTCCACCAGATTTTTGAACTTCGGCGATTGCATGAAGCGTCAAAGTAGTCTTACCGGAACTTTCGGGACCATATATCTCAACTACACGTCCTTTTGGCAAACCACCGCCTAGAGCTAGATCGAGCGACAAAGAACCGGTTGGGATACACTCAACCGATTTCGAGCTGTAATCACCTAGTTTCATAATTGAACCTTTACCAAATTGTTTTTCAATCGATTCTAATGCAACCTCCAACGCTTTTGACTTATTGTCGCTCATAACTGCTTTTTCAACTTTTTCTTTCATGTTTTAATCCCTCATTTTAAGATAAATAAACTTGCTTGAACAATTTCCACCTATTACTTAATATTCTACCATTTAAATCGCCATTTTTATGAAATTAAATTAAGAGACGGGAGCTTTAGATAAACAGAAAAATTTGTTATGATTATGTTTATGTTTAATGGTAACAAAAACTTCTAAAAATATGCGAATTCCCGATTCTTTAGTTGAAAAATTATTACTTGAAAATAAATTCTTGAACGGCGAACAATCGAAAATTTTACGAGAACAAGAAAAATCCGACAAGAAACCTTTGCAAGATTTAGTTATTAAAAATAACGTCATCAGCGAAAAAGATTTAACCAAGCTTTACGCCCAAGAAATAGATATACCATTCATCGAATTGAACGGCAAAGACATCAAGCCGGAGGTTTTAAAACTTTTACCTGAGAGAATTGCTAGCCAATACAACGCCATCGTATTCGATGTTGATGAAAACAACACCAAACTGCTGGCCATGGCAGATCCCGATGATATTCAGGCGCTTAATTTTCTGCAAAAACAACTAGGTAATAATATACGTGTCTACATCACAACCGATAGTTTATTGCAGGCAGCGCTGGGTCAATATAGGGGTAATATCGGCTCTGAACTAACTAAGGTGATTGCTTCTCAAGATGAAGATGATGAAGCTGAAGCTGTTGATGAAAGTGATTTAGCTGAAGATTCACCAGTTGCTCAAACTGTTAACCTACTAATTGAATACGGCATTAAAGCCGGTGCTAGCGATATACACATCGAACCAAGAGAAGATTTTGTGGTAATTAGATACCGAATTGACGGAATCTTAAAAGAAGCCAACAAGCTACCGCGCAAACTATTAAACTCGTTAATTAGTCGTATTAAAATTTTAGCCAATCTTAAAATAGATGAGCACCGAGCTCCACAAGATGGAAGATTTAAGGTTGAGGTTAATGGTTCAATGTATGCTCTTAGAGTATCAACCCTACCGATTCTTGACGGCGAAAAAGTTGTCATGCGAATTCTTAATGAATCGTCCAAGGCATCGGATTTCAATGAGCTAGGTTTTTGGGGTAGTGCATTAATTGATTTAAATCACGCTATAGTTCAGCCGCACGGTATGATTTTAGTGACCGGCCCGACGGGTTCTGGTAAATCAACTACCCTATTTAGTGTATTGAGTCACCTCAACAGCCCAGATGTCAATATATCTACCGTTGAAGACCCGGTTGAATATCATATTGTCGGAGCCAATCAAACTCAAGTTAACCCAATAGCTGGCATGACCTTTGCTAATGGACTTAGAGCACTATTAAGACAAGACCCCAACATAATTATGATTGGAGAGGTGCGAGATCATGAAACGGCCGATTTAGCTGTTCAGGCGGCCTTAACCGGACACTTAGTCTTTTCAACTCTACACACAAACAATGCAGCTACTTGTTTGCCAAGACTGATAGATATGGGGGTTGAGCCTTTCTTAATTGCCTCGACGGTTAGAGTTGTAATAGCTCAAAGGCTTGTCAGGCGTTTATGTTCTAATTGCAAAAAAAGTTTCGTGCCCGACGATGCTTATATCAACCATTTAGCTAAATTATTCAACATTGAGGCCAGCGGCGGTTTTAAAAAAATTAATGAATTAGAAGAATCGGCCAAAAACGATGGGATTGGTATGAGTACCCTTAATAAACAAAAACCACTTGATGACTTAAGTTCTACCTCAACAAAAATAATCAGATTATTTAAAGCCAATGAAGATGGTTGTGAAATATGTAATCATACTGGCTTTAAAGGCAGAATTGGAATTTACGAGGTCTTATCAAATAGTGAATCGATTCAAAAAATGATTGTCTCTAACGAAGCTAGCGAAACGATTGAAAATAAGGCGATTGCAGAAAAAATGTTGCCCATCCAGTTAGATGGTTTTGTCAAAGCACTTAGAGGTGAAACTACAGTTGAAGAAATTCTACGTGTTACTACCACGGGATAGAGTAAAATAAGCATATGAATTTTGTTTACAAAGCAACCACCAAAGACGGAAAAACAATTTCTGGCATGGCTGAGGCCGTTAACAAACAAGCACTCTTGATGCTACTTCATAAGCAAAACTTAAAACCACTGTTAATTGAGGCAGAGAAGAAAAAACACGGTTCATTATTCGCCCCTTCCAAAAAAGTAAAAATCCAGGATTTAGTCATTTTCACCAGACAGTTATCGACCATGATTACGGCCGGTGTACCACTAGTCAGGTCATTGTCGGCTTTGGCAGCAGACAGTGAAAGTTTATATCTCAGGGAAGTGTTGGGATTAATCACGAAAGATGTCGAGAGCGGAATGTCGATGGGGGACTCTTTTGCTAAGTTCCCTAGTGTTTTTTCCGAGGTTTACGTCAGTATGATTAAAGCCGGAGAAGAAGGTGGAATACTGGATAAAATTCTTAAACGATTAGCCACCCAAGTAGAGCTCGATGCCAGTATAAAAAAGAAAATTAAAAGTGCCATGATGTATCCAATCGTAATTTTGACGATCACCATATTGGCATTTTTTGGCATCATGCTTTTTATCATGCCCAAAATTGAAGGTATTATTACATCTTTAGCCGGCCCTCATGCCAAGCTTCCAATCTATTCTCAGGTTTTGTTAGACATGTCTAATGCTTCTGTTAATCCAACCATTATTCGTTTAATTCCCGGCGTTGGCAGTATACCGGTAATCAAAAATACTCCTAATCTTATTTTTATAGTCATAATACTGGGAATAGGCTTTTTCTACTTCCTGAGATACATCAAAACAGATAAGGGTAAGTATAACTTCCATGTCTGGTTGCTGAAAATTCCTGTCGTAAAAGTAATTATCCTGAAGGTTGCCATCGCCAGATTTTCTAGAACTTTTGCTTCCCTAATGAATGCTGGAGTAACTGTACTGGATGCTTTGGACGTAACGGGTGCTGCAATCGGCAACAAAGTAATTGAAGCGGAGCTAAAACTGGCGGCTAAAGAGGTCCAAAACGGTAAACAACTTTCTGACCCAATTTCACGCAGTCCTCATTTTCCGCCAATCGTTGCACAGATGCTCTTAGTCGGAGAAGAAACCGGGCAAGTAGACGAAGTGCTTGAGAAAATAGCTGATTTTTACGAAGAAGAGGTTGGTGTCTTAATAGATGGTTTGGCAGCAATTATAGAGCCGGTCATGATTGTGCTATTAGGTGCCGGCGTAGGATTAATCGCCGCTTCGGTAATGGGTCCAATCGCCAACTTAACTCGCCAGATACCAAGTGGTTAAAAAATATCTTGATTTAATTGCTCTTATGGTTATAATCAGAGTAGATAACTAAAAATAATTAGTAATCATCATTAAAATTAAGATCAATATTTAAAAGGAGGGTGGGACCCATGATCTCCCTAAAAAAAAGACAAGAAGGATTTACAATAGTAGAACTTCTAATTGTGATTGTTGTCATAGGTATCTTGGCGGCAATCGTTATAACAACTTATGCGGGTATTCAGGCTAAGGCTAGAAACGCTAAGAGACAAACTGATATGAACTCAGTTCAAACCAATCTTGAAGCTTATTTCCAGTCAAATGGTCACTATCCTTCATACGCTGATTTGAATAGCCCAACCTGGGTTGGAACAAACTTGAAGAGCTTGACTCTAACAGCTTTGCTTGATCCATCATCAACCTGTGTTCAGAGCTCAACTACTAACTGTTTAGTAAACGCTGCTACAGCTCCAACAGCTGCCGGTAACTACGATTACTACCCAGTTGATTCAACCGGAAGCTCAGCTAACTGTGAAGCAACCGATACAACCTGTACGGCATACACATTAACTGCGACTTACGAGGGTTCAACGCCAGCTACTTACGACGTTAAACACAACCTAGATTAGTTAACAGGTTTTAATCAATAAATAATCCCGGGCAGTCTCGGGATTATTTATTTGGATTAGTAATCTAGCTTATGTTAAATCTTTTGTTATACTATTTATAAGAAATAAAATACCGGTGGGACTAAATTGAAAAACTCAAAAATACCATACTTTTTCGGAGACAAACCCATCTTTGGATTAGATATTGGTCCAAGCTCGCTTAAGGTCATGCAAATAGAACAAATCGGTGACCAGAAGAAAATTCTCGGTTATGGTTTCACTAGTTTCGAGCGAAGTGTTATAAGCGATGGCGTGGTAGTAGATGCCGAAAAGATCGCCGAGGCTGCCACTAAGCTCTTTAAAACAGAACTAATTGGTGATATCACAACCAGACGAGTAGCCATCGCCATCCCTGCTTATCGAACATTTACGAGATCAATTACCCTCCCAAACTTGAAAGCTAAGGAAATAAATGAAGCTGTTAGGCTAGAGGCAGAACAATACGTAAACGTACCGATGGATCAGCTCTATCTAGATTATGAAATAATAAAACAAAGTGCTGAACAGATCGATGTATTCATAGTGGCAGTACCTAAGGACATAGTTGATTCATACTTACAGCTGACTCAAATTCTAGGATTGGAAACCATCTTAATTGAACCGACACTGAGTTCGTCCGGACGTCTCTTCTCACTCGATCCACAAAGCGATATAGCAACTGTCATAATTGATTTTGGTTCCAGGTCGGCCGATATCAGTATTTTCGATAAACACGTGCTTGTAACCGGTACAGTCCAGGCTGGTGGAGAAATTTTTACTAATGCTATCAAGGATAAGTTAAATGTAACCCTCGCTGAAGCTGGGCTTATTAAAACTAAGTATGGTCTTCAATTATCTAAAAAACAATCCGAGATCAAATCGGCGCTCGATCCAATTCTGGCAGAGGTGATTAAAGAAATTAACCGAATGAACCGTTACTACGAAGAAAGATACGGTAATTCCCGACCGATTGGTCAAATAATAACACTTGGGGGTGGCGCAAACATGCCAGGACTGAGCGACTATTTAACTAAT
>JAJXVX010000015.1 GCA_021781915.1 bacterium | reverse complement strand
CTGAAGACCAAGTATGTGTTATTAAACAAAATGAAATTGAAGCAGTAGTGTTGCCAGATACTGTTACTGAAGTAGTGACTAAATTACCGCAAAGAGACATAGAAATAGTTGTACCGGCAAAGGAACTTAAGACAGAAGTTAAAGCTGAAATTCCTCAACCAGAAAATATGCCTGAAATCGTGCCAGAAGACCAAGCCGATTTTATTAAACTCGAAACAGTTGAATCCAAAAATGACAAAGACGATTCTATAATTGAACTCAGCAATGATTCTGATGAAACCGTTGAAGTCAATCAATTAATGTTTGAATTTGAAACAGTTGATAAGCCAGAGGAAATCGAGGAAACGTATCATAGCCCGGTTGAAACAAATGAATTTTTTCAAGAGGTTAACTTGCCAGTCACCAGTTATGAAATTGTCGAGGAAGAAATATTCTCTGAGATGTCAGCTTTTTATGCAGAGATTACTGTGTCTGATGAAAGCGATGAAGAGGTTAACTTGCCGGTTCTGATGATTTTTAAAAAATTTACTGAAGAATTAGTTGATTCGGAAGAAGAAATAGATAATTTTGATGAAATTGTTTCCCAGGTAGATAGAATTTTTGAGGTCTATGAAAGTTTTGTGATGGCTGGTTTGAAGGGTCACGAAATTGAAGTTGAGTTGGTTAGTAGTATCAAGGCACTAATGGAGCTTTTAGGAGTAGAAGACCCATTGTCATCAATTGCCGAATTAATTCAGATATATGACCTTGATTTCTTAATTAAGAATATCGAGTACTTTAGAATATTGATTAATGAGAAATACCGGAAAGAGTTTAAGTCTTTGAGTTTGGATAATGATATTTCAGCACTCTCAAGTGATGACTCAAATCAATCAATTTTTAGTTGGATTTTATCGATGACTACGTTATTCAGTCCAATTAAGGTTTAGCTATTATTTAGTCACCAGTTTATATTTGTCGATGTAATCTTCAACCATTTGCTTAGCCACTCGATCATCAAACTGCTTTGGTGGTCTTTTTTGAAAGAAAGCTGCTGGTTCAATAATAGGACCCTTTAAGCCATTATTGAGAGCTAGTTTCATGCATCTAATGGAGTCTATTGCTACACCGGCTGAGTTGGGCGAATCTTCGACTGATAATCTTAAGTCAAGATACATCGGTACGTCGCCGAAATGTTTACTCTCGATCCTAATAAAACACAGTTTATTATCTTTTTGCCACGGCACGTAATCAGATGGACCAATATGAATATTGTCATCTTCTATGGTTTGCCCTCTGGCTTCTATCATTGATTTAACTGACTCAGTTTTTGATATTTTTTTTGAAGCTAATCTTTCTCTTTCAAGCATATTCAAAAAGTCTGTATTGCCACCGGTATTCAATTGATAGGTTCTTTCGATTTTCATACCACGATCCAAGAAAAGATTAACCAGTGCACGGTGTGTAATAGTGGCTCCGACCTGAGCCTTGATATCGTCTCCGATAACCGGTAACCCGGCATCTTTGAATTTCTTGGCCCATTTAGCGTCCGATGCAATAAAGACCGGAATACAGTTAACGAATCCACAGCCAGCATCAATAGCGCACTGGGCGTAAAATTCAGTTGCTTGTTGCGAACCAACCGGTAGGTAATTGATGACAATTTCAGCACCGCTGTCTTTAAGTGCTTTTACGACATCAACGGCTTTTTGTTTAGTGTCGACCGGTACCACGTCGGCTGTATATTTATTAACTCCGTCAAGCAAGGGTCCTCTTTGAACCTTAACTCCCATTTTAGGAACTTTTGCAAAAATAGCAGTGTTATTAGGGCTAGCATAAATTGCTTCTCCGACATCTTTACCAATTTTATTTTTATTAACATCAAAGGCTGCCACTATTTTTATATCTTCAATGTAGTATCCGCCGAAATTAACGTGCATAAGTCCAGGTACGAATTTCTCTTTTTTTGAATTTCGATAATAGTAAAGCCCTTGTACCAATGATGAGGCACAGTTTCCGAGGCCAACCACAGCAACTTTAATTTCATTTTTGCTCATTATTTCCCCCTTAATTTATATAAATGATAACTAACTTATTTATAAAAAAATAATAGAAAATGTTAATATTTGTATAAATATTATTTATGCAAGAAGATATTATAAAGTTTGTTTGTTTGATTGATCAGGGGAGTTTTACGCTTGCTTCTCGGGAACTTCATATGTCACAACCGGCACTTAGCATTGCTATTAAGAATTTAGAAAAATCTCTTCAAACAGAATTAATAATTAGGTCACATAAGAGTTTTCAAATCTCACCGTTTGGAAAAATTGTTTATGAATATGGGATATTGGCAAAAAATAATACCGAGCAATTAAAGCAGGATTTAATTAGTTACAAAAACCAGCCAATTAATCTAAGGATTGGATTAATTGACAGTGTGGCGGAAACTTTATTCCTGCAATCAGAGTCTTTTTTTAATGAGATAAATAATCTCTCCAGTCTTAATCTGACAATTAACAATAGCGATATCTTGTTTAATAAATTTAATAAATCGGAATTTGATATTGTTTGCCTGACTAAACCAATCTATTCGATCAATAATAAAAAATTTATAGGTAGTGTTAATGAGCCGTTTTATTTAATTTGTCGGTCAGATTCTTATGAAACTGTTAGCCGAAATTTGAAAGAAAAAAATTATCTAGATAATTTTTTAAGCTATAACTCAAATTCTAATACAGCTAAGATTATAGATAGCTATCTGACCAAAAATAATATAAAGGTAAACAGAACTTTCTACTCTACTAGCCCTAGCTTAATTCTTCAACTTGTTCTAAAAGGCATCGGTATCTCAGTTCTACCGAGGCAAATGGTCGAAAAATACATTAAAGAAGGTAAATTAAGAAAAATCACTATTAATAAAGCGGCTGATATTTATCGGCCAATAGATGTTTTATCGGCTGATAGTAAAAGTATTAGAAATGTTGCTCAATTAATCTTGCTTGAACTACAAAAAAATTTCAAATAGTAGGTGTTAATAAACTGTAAATTTTGGTATTATTGATTAATATTGATGGCGCTTTGGCGGAGTGGTTACGCAGAGGTCTGCAAAACCTTTTACGCCGGTTCAATTCCGGTAGGCGCCTCCAATTAATTGAAAGCGTAAAATCATGTGTGATAATATGATTTTATTGATATACCAGGGCGAGTGGCGGAATTGGTATACGCGATGGACTTAAAATCCATTGGCCTTTAAAGCCTTGAGGGTTCGAGTCCCTCCTCGCCCACCATTTTTCAAAAAGTCCGGCCGGTTTATTTACCGGCTTTTTTATTTTTAATAATTAATATGGAAGAGCAGCCACTTTAGTGGTGGTTTTATATTGCTCGTCAGATAGAGATTGTGTTCGGAAAAATTATTATAGAAATCTTTTTTCAAACTGACTAAGCCGACAACTTGGTTTGAGTTTGATCTGATCTTAATCGGATTTATGCTCAAAAGAATCGTCTGGTAATCGTTAATCCAACTATATCCGCTGATGGCATTTTTGACATGTACCCCAATCTTTTGACCCCAGGGTAACTTAAAATAGGCAACGACCTGATTACTGCTTAGGACTGATTGGTTGATAAAATCACTTTGGACAGACTGGATGAGCGCCGAAGACGAAGTTAGGGCATCCATCAAATTTTTCGTTTTCATCACAGCAGTTACTATAGTTATTTTTCTGCCATTAATAGTTTTAATAGATGCTGAAACAAAAACACCACCAGCCTGATCGGTGTTACCTGTTTTAATTCCAATAACTCCATTTTGACCCAACAAAAAGTTAAGGTTGGAAAAAGTTCCTATTACTGGAAAATTGGTAACTTGTTTTGTCGACACAATTTGAGCAATTACGGGGTTTTGTATGGCTAACTCGCCGATTTTAACTAAATCTGTCGCTGTCGATGTTGTTGAAGGGTCGAGACCACTAGCGTCTTTGCCGACGTGCGTCTCGGTAATACCGTTTAATTTTAGGAAATTATTGGCGTAGTTGGCGTAATTAGTTAGAGACCCAAAAGCCCAGATAGCTAGTGCATCGGCTAGATTATTAGCCGAAGGCAATAACATCGCTTGCATAATCTGATACTGGCTTAATTTTTCACCAAGCTGAACCGGCACAACAGAACCCTGGTTCTTAACGTATTTATTATAAATAGCTATGTCTTGTTGTGTAATAGTTATAGTCGGTCCACTTGAGCCTAAAGCTAACGGTCTGACCTTTAAGACAGCTAGAATGGTTATAAGCTTAGCCGTCGATGCTGTCTGGGATGGTTTTTGTAAGCCGTGAGAGATAATATAGTTCTCGCCGACTATACCAACTGCCGATTGTCCAGCTGTCGGCCAACTGACATTTTTTGGTAAAGCTGGGATATTAATAGAAGCAGGGTAGCCAGTCGGTTTTATCGGTAAAATTAAATTAAAGTAGGCATTAAATAAAAACAATACAAAAAGCGAAAGAAATAGATAGATTAAACTCTTTTTAATTTTATTTTTCATCTTAAACTTATCTAAAATTATATATTATCTAAGGGTTATTAACCTAACTAATAATTATTCAAAGTGATGTATAATTTAAGAGATAGAATGAAAAGGGGAAGATATAATGAACTCATATGTAGTAGTGGCAATTGTCGTTATAGTCTTATTACTATTGATAGCAATCGTAATATATAACGGATTGGTAAGAATCAACCAGAGGGTCGCCGAGGCTTGGAGCGATATAACTGTTCAATTGAAAAGAAGAGCGGATTTAATACCTAATCTAGTCAACACAGTTAAGGGATATGCTACTCATGAAAGTAGTGTCTTTGAGGCTGTCACAGCAGCTAGAACAAGTACTATGAACGCTGCTGGACCAGTTGAAGCAGCCAAGGCAGAGAATCAGTTTCAACAAACCTTAAAGAGCTTATTTGCTGTAGCCGAGAACTACCCAGATTTAAAAGCAAATCAAGGATTTCTAGATCTTCAAGCTGAATTAACTGACACTGAAGATAAAATCCAGGCTTCAAGGCGGTTTTATAACACTGTAGTTAGAGATTTCAACACCAAAAGAAAGGTATTTCCAAGTAATATTTTTGCATCTATGCTTGGATTTAATTCAGATAAAGAATTCTTTGAGTTGCCGGAGAGTGAACAGGCGTCAGTTGCCGAACCGGTTAATGTTCAGTTTTAAAATTATCTATAAGGAAATCAATGTATAGTCAGATAAGCCAGAACAAACGTCGAACTTTCTATATAATGTTTTTTTTCGTTGCTTTTGTAATGTTGATAGTTTGGTTGTTTGCTAAATATCTTAACGGCGGAACGGGAGTTTTTTATGGAGCTTTAATTGGCGCCTTGGCTTACGCTTTTTTTTCATATTTTGCTGGTTCAAGGATGTCATTAGCTCTTAGTGGAGCTAAACCAGTTGAGAAAAAAGACAATCCAAGACTTTATCGTCTAGTTGAAAATTTAGCTATTACCGATGGTCTTTCGACACCGAAAGTTTATATCATAGATGACCCATCACCAAACGCCTTCGCCACTGGTCGAAAACCAGATAAATCATATGTTTGTGTGACGACCGGGTTACTTGAGATTATGAACGACCAAGAATTGGAAGCTGTCTTAGCCCACGAACTTGGCCATATTAAAAATTACGACATTGTTGTTAATATGATTGCTTTTGCTCTGACGGCAATTATATCCCTGCTAGCCGATATTATGATTAGAATAGCTTTCTTTGGTGGTAACGATAGAGAAGAGAGTAATCAGACTTTTATTATTTTGGGTATTATTGCAGCTATTTTAGCTCCTATCGTAGCGACTTTAATTCAACTTGCGGTTTCCAGACAAAGAGAATACTTGGCTGATGCAACCTCCGTCATGACTACAAGATATCCTGAGGGACTAATCAGTGCTTTAACAAAAATATCGCAAACTGGTAGTGCACTAAAAAGACAAAATACAGCGACGGCTCATTTCTTTTTTGCTAATCCCCTAAAAGGTCACAGTGTAACTAATTTATTTTCCACTCATCCGCCGATTAATGAGAGAATCGCACGACTTAAAAAAGGTGAAACTACTGTTTAGATTATGGCAAACAAAAAAAGAATAACGGCTAATAAAGATAAAAAAACTGTTGCCAAGAGACAGTTAGAAATTTCAAGTAGTTTTAAACTAATTAAACAATCGCTATTGTTTTTATGGAAATATCGTAAGTTTTGGTCGTTATTTTTATTAATTTATTTTTTGGTCGATTTAATTTTTGTCAGAGGTCTGTCCAGTGGTTTGAATATAGCTAGTTTAAAGAGTGAGTTTAGTTCTGTTTTTAGTGGTTCATCATCAAAGGTAAATGCCGGGTTGTCGGTATTGTTGTTATTAATCGGTTCGAATTCTTCATCTTCTTCAGGCGGTTCATCTTCTATCGGATTTTTTCTGTTTATATTTACTGCCTTGGCTATTATTTGGTCGTTTGATAAACTTATGAATTCTCAAAAGATTACCGTTAAAGAAGCGATTTATAAAGGTATCTATCCAATCATTCCATTTCTACTGGCTATCTTCTATATCGCTCTGCAACTAGTACCAGTTACCGTTGGGGCTTTAATCTATTCGACTGTTAAAAATAACGGTATAGCTGTTGGGGTAGTAGAGCAAATTATATGGCTAATTTTATTTATCTTAAGTGCTTTTTGGTCGCTATATATGATAAGTTCTTCTTTATTTTCACCTTTTTATATTGCTTTGGATCACAAGAATCCAGTTCAGGCTATTAAAACTGCCTCACAATCAGTCAAAGGACTTAGATTGAAGATAATGGGTAGACTAGTAGTAATGATAGTTAGTTTAGTGCTTTCGATTTTAGTTATTATGGTGCTTGGAATTTTATTGCTCGGCAACATAGCTAACTGGTTATTCTTCTTAATTTCAATATTAATAATCCCTATAACAATTAGTTATATCTATCATCTCTATCTGGAAATTAAATAATGTTAAGTCATGCCGAGGCCAAAAGAAGGGTTGAACTTCTTAAAAAACAAATTGAAGAATATAGGTATAACTATCACGTCTTAAATAAATCAATTATGAGCGAATCGGCGGCCGATAGTTTGAAACATGAACTTACCAAGCTAGAGGAAGCTTTTCCGGATCTATTAACCCCAGACAGCCCATCTCAGCGCGTCTCCGGGGAAGTCTTAGCCGGTTTTAAATCTGTTAGACATATAGAGAGAATGCTTTCAATTAATGATATTTTCTCAAACGATGAACTATATAAATGGTTTTCAAGACTCAAAAAACTTCAGCCAACCGTTCAGGAAGAATTCTTTGTCGATTTAAAGATGGATGGGTTGGCTGCTTCTTTAATCTACCAAGATGGAGTTTTTAGTCAGGCCGTTACGAGAGGGGATGGATTTATCGGTGAAGATGTAACAGAGAATGTTAGGACTATTCAAACCATTCCTTTGAAATTGAATGATATTGGAGTAAATCCGGCTCTCTTGAAAGGAAGAACTGAGATAAGGGGTGAAGTAATTCTTTATAAGAAAGATCTGGAAGAGATTAATAAACAAAGACAGAAGAAGGGGCTGAACCTTTATGCCAATCCAAGGAATTTGGCCGCTGGCACATTACGTCAATTAGATCCTAAGATAACAGCCACTAGACCACTTAAATTTAGGGCTTACGACATAGTTTCAGAGCACACCGATTTACTGCCGACCAATCAGGAGGTATATCGTTTGCTTGATAAATTAGGCTTTGTGATTAACAAGCAGGGCCAATTCGTCAGTGGACTAGAAAACGTAGTGAAGATTGTTAGCGAATTTGAAAAAATAAAAGAGGCTTTGGAATTTAATATTGACGGAGTTGTTATAAAAATTAATGATCGGCGAGTTTTTAGCAAACTTGGCATTGTTGGTAAGGCACCGAGAGCAGTGGCTGCCTATAAGTACTCGGCAGAGGAGAGTACAACCGTAGTTTTAGATATTATAATCAGTATCGGCCGAACAGGAACTGCTAATCCGGTAGCTGTTTTTAGACCGACATCAATTGCCGGAACAACTGTACAACACGCCACACTTCATAACTACGATGAGATAAAAAAGAAGGACATTAGAATCGGCGATACGGTTATTATTTATAAAGCCGGTGAAATTATTCCTCAAGTCAAGGAAGTTTTATTCAAGCTTCGACCAAATGACTCCAAACCATTTGATATGGATAAAGCCCTCAAAGATCAATATCCCGATATCGAGTTTATCAGGAAAACCGGTGAAGCAGCTTACCGTATGAAGAAGATAAAAGGCAGTTTGATTCTAAAAAAGAACTTGATTCATTATGCTTCGAAAGCTGCCCTGGACATCAATACCTTGGGCGAAAAGAATATTGATCTATTAGTTAACCAAAAATTAATTCACGATATAGCGGATATCTATAGCTTAACCAAAGAAGATTTAGTTAATTTAGATAGGTTTGGTGAAATTTCAGCCGATAAATTAATTGAGGCAATTAACCAATCAAAAAATCCTCTACTAGACCGTTTTATTTATGGACTCGGTATTAGACATGTCGGTTCGAAGACAGCCAGTGATTTAGCACGACATTTTCAGTCTTTTGATAAACTGGCAGTGGCCGGCTTTGAAGAACTTGAAGAGATAGACGGTGTTGGTCAAATCGTCGCCGAATCAATTGCCTCGTGGTTTTTAAGTGAAGATAACCTTATGTTGATAGAAAAACTTAAAAAACTTGGTGTTAACCCTCATTACGAGACTATTGAGCAAACACCAATTAGTGGCTTATCTTTTGTTGTGAGTGGTACATTATCTAGTTTTAGCCGAGAAGGGGCTCTTGATGCTATTAGATCCCGCGGAGGTATTGTCAGCTCTTCGGTTGGCCGCGAAACAAATTATCTAATTGTCGGAGAAAAACCAGGGCAGAATAAATTAGACGCTGCTAAGAAGTACGGTACAAAAATACTCAATGAAGAAGAATTTCTGGGTTTGCTTGGTTGACTTTGAGTCCTAAATTGTTATGCTTTAATAGTGAGCGTGCGCATAAAAAAGCGACGAAATAAAGAGCCAAAACAAACACAAAAAAATTTTAGCCCATTCGTCGCTTCTCGGGTGGGCGCGCACGAACTAAAATACCAGGTTTAACCTGGTATTTTTATTGTGCTGTTAAAGGTGGTGCATCAAGCGATTGAAGAATATTACCCCTGAATGTCGCACCACCTCTGAGTCTCATAGTTGATGCCGCATGATAATAGATATTGAAACCAGTTACGGTGGTGTGATTAGAATAGATATCTGGGAAAGTTGCAGTCTGTGAATCGTCGAGCGTAAAGAATAGATATGCGTATTGTCCTTGGTTAACCGTATTAGAGCAGCCATCTTTAGAAAAAATAAGTTTATATGGCGTGATTAGTTGAGAGTTACCACTAGCATCGGTTGAGTTACTGTCTACTAATGTGTACGGGCTTAGAGTATTACAGGAAGTAGTAGCGTTTTCGTATCTTATTGTGATTCCTCCAAGCCCTGAGTAAAATCCATTTGCCAGTCCGCCTATTCCTGGATTGCCAACGGCAGATCCTCTAGTAACAATCGAAGTAGGGGTGACATTAGTATTATCTCCCAGTTTAACTAACATCGAGTATTGACCAACTCTTGGAATTGATTGAAATGGTGCATAATCAACTGAACTTAGAGGAGTGCTGGTGCTTCCACCGCCGACTTGATAAACATAGCCGTTGTAGACAACTGCATTGTATGAATCGGTTGGACTTGGCAGACTTGTTGTCGGCGTCCATACACTAAGAGAACCATTAGAATTTATAGAGGTGAAGAGAACTGTATTAGTAGCACCTCCATTATATCCACCAATCATATAAATATATCCATTGTAGGCTACAGTATTAGCATTGCTAAGTGGTACTTCAAGATTTGTTGTAGCAGCCCAGCTTCCTAGTGTGCCATTAGAATTTATTGGGGCGTAGTAAGCAGCCGATGTTTGATTGACTCCAGTAGAAGGTTCCCATCCGCCAAGAACGTATAAGTATCCATTGTAGGCAATCGATCCGGCATTTTGGGTTGCTATTGGAATACTAGTGACAGTAGTCCATGTCCCAAGAGTACCGTTTGCGTTAATTTTTGCGTAAGATGCGGTAGTAAGTGTAGCGCCTCCAGTGCTACCACCGGTCTCGTAGATATATCCATTATAGACAACTGC
>JAJXVX010000001.1 GCA_021781915.1 bacterium | reverse complement strand
CCGGTATATTTACGACCGATAAAACTCCGTTTGAAATTGGTAAAGCCTATGTTTTTGAAAAGGGCAGTGATGTAACTGTTGTTTCGACTGGATCAATGACATTTCAAGCTTTACTTGCTGTTGACTTGCTCTACAAAGATGGAATTGACTTGGAAGTCGTCCATGTACCGACTATAAAACCCTTAGATACAAAGACGATTTTACAAAGTCTGTCTAAGACGGGTGCGGTTGTCACAATTGAAGAAGGACAAATTAATGGCGGTCTCGGTGGAGCTATTGCTGAGTTAATCGGCGAAAATCTTCCCATTCCGCTTCACCGAATTGGCATTAAAGATCGTTTTGGAGAGTCCGGTAACCCTAACGAATTATTAAAACATTTTGGGCTTGATGCTGAACATATTCGTTTAGCCGTCCATCATATTATGGAAAGGAAAAATAATGGCCATAAGTCTTAGGCAAATTAAACTCAACTGTTATAAAGCCAGAGAAAGAATGAATCAGGCAAGATATGAACACTGGGCTTTCGGAGCATTCAACCTAGACGACGAAGCGACTCTTAGGGCGGTTTTAGCAGCAGCAGCTAATAAAAAGGCACCGGTTTTGGTCGAAGTTAGTCAAGGTGAGGTAGATGATATCGGCTTAGATACTGTACGGGATATGGTAGATAACTTAAAAGCTGAGTATCAGGCCGAAGTCTATATTAATCTAGATCATAGCCCATCAGTTGAAGCAGCAAAGCTAGGTATTGAGGCCGGTTTTGAATTTATCCATATTGATGTCTCTCAAGCCAACCATGACGCCAGCGATGAAGACATCATTGCTTCTACTAAAGAAATTGTCGAATATGCAAGACTAACCGGCGCACTAGTTGAAAGTGAACCTCATTATTTCGGCGGTAGTTCGAATTTGCATTCCGAAACAATTGATTATGATGAGATTAAGAAAACTTTTTCAACGCCAGATGGAGCTAGACATTTCGTAGAAGCTACTGGTATCGACACGTTCGCGGCGGCAATAGGTAACCTCCACGGTAAGTATCCTGTTCCTAAAATCTTAGACTTAGATTTATTAAAAGAAATTCGAAATGCCATCGATTGCAATATATCTCTTCACGGTGGGTCAGATACCCCGGGGCATTATTTTAGAGATGCCGTAGCGATTGGAGTATCTAAAGTTAATATTAATTCCGACATGAGGTATGCCTACAGGACGACTCTAGAAAAGATACTAGCCGAGAATAAAGACGAATATTCAGTCGCCAAATTGATTAAAAATTCCGTCATTCCAGCAGTTCAAGCAGTAGTTGAGAGTAAAATTGAAGATTTTAATTCTTCTGGAAAAGCGATATATTAGAGATAACGACTAGTTAAATAAAAACAGGGGGGCAAATTGAACAATCAAATAGATGTTATAAGTATAGGCGATATCGTAACTGACGCCTTTATTAAACTAATAGATAGTGAAGCAACAATTAGTGATAGTGAAGGTAAGCAACTTATTACCATGGAATTTGGTACCAAATTACCTTATGATCACGCTGAAATAATTGAAGCGGTCGGTAATTCAGCTAATGCTGCCGTTGCATTTGCTCGCCTCGGCTTAAACTCATCTTTTGTTGCTAACGTTGGCGATGATTCGCATGGTCGTGACATGATAGCTTCTCTTGAGAAAAACAAAGTTGATACCCGGTTCGTTAAAATAAACTCGGGCATGGCTAGCAACTATCATTATGTATTGTGGTATAAGGAAGAAAGAACCATTCTAGTCAAACATGAAGACTACCCCTATCACTGGCCATTAATAACCGAAGCCGAGACACCAAAATGGGTTTATTTTAGTTCGATTAGTCATAAGGCACTAGATTTTCATGACCGAGTCTCTGATTGGCTAGATAAAAACCCATCAGTTAAAATGGCTTTTCAACCAGGTACTTTTCAGATGGAATTTGGTGTTGAAAGATTGAAACGAATATACGAAAAAACCGAAGTCTTGATTTTAAATCGAGAGGAAGCTGTATTAGTTTCAGGCGGAAATCACGAGGATATGAATGATTTATTTAATCGGTTACATCAGCTTGGTCCAAAAATAGTCGTTATAACCGATGGACCTCACGGTGCGTACGCTTCGAATGGTAATGAACGATATCAAATGCCACTCTACCCTGACCGCGCTGCTCCAAAGGATAGGACAGGTGCTGGTGACGCTTTTGCTTCAACTTTTGTGGCGGCTTTAATTAAAGGAAATTCAATTGAAGGCGCATTACAGTGGGCGCCGATTAACTCAATGAACGTTTTACAATACACCGGCGCACAAGAAGGTCTGCTGAGTGAAGAAGAGATTACTAAGTACCTCCGAGAATCACCCGATTGGTATCGTCCGAGCCGTCTGTCTTAAGTTTATCTGCTTTAGGTCGGACTTGAGTGCTTATGCTAAAATATAGATAGTAAGCTAAAAATAAAAAATGACTAAATTCTTAAAAATTGCATTAGGACAACATCACCCGAGTTTTCATCAGGGTATATTAAAGATTAATCAGATTAGCGGTAAATTCAATAACGACATCTATTTTACCGAGAAAATGAGTTATTTAATTAGATCAAAGTTAAGGATGCTTGGCCTTGATCCACACGACACTACCTCAGAAGAATTGTATTTTGCACTTAGAGAAAAATTGAAGATTGATGAAAATAGCTTAACTCACAACCTTAGGTATTTGGCTGCTAACAGAATATCGGCTGAGGCTAATTTAGTTGATGGACTAGTCTTGAGACTTAATCAGGCGACTGAAGGCATGAACTTACTTTCGTTACGGGGCGGCTTTTTAAAAACCAAACTTAATCAATTACCTCTAAAAAAAACTGTTAAAGCATTAGGCTACCGCACTAAATCGTCAATGTTCAAACGAGAACCGATGTCATTGATTTATTTGTCGGCTGAAAAATTCGAATCCTTAAGCACTGTAGAATCTCTCCGTAGTGAACTTAAAAACATTAGCATAAATGACCTGTCTTACTCGCCGATTATATTTAAAAAAGATATTAAGTCACGATTTGAAACTTCGGTAATGGCCGATTTTAAATCAGCAACAATTTATTTAAACGATCAGGCTCTAGCCGGTAAGGGTAATTTAGTTAAACTTTTAATTGAAGTCGGCGAAATCATAAATACTTGGGTCTTAAAAGATAGAGTGTTAGATTTCGTAAAATTCCGAGATGATTTTTCTGTTTTTTATAATTTTATGTTGAGCGACACTAGTCTTTTGCCTAATGAATTTTTAGACAAGTTTGTTTCCAAGTTTAGCGATATTAATATGTTTAACTCGATTCTAGAAGATCTTGATTTGGAACAGCAGCAATCACCACTTACTCGTTTAGATAACAAAATCCTTCATTTGAGTAACTTAGATTTCTGGTCTGATACAAATTATTTACTTAAGGTTAATCACCACCAAGCGGTATCGTTTAATGTTAAGGATATAGTCGGAGATATGATAAATGGAGTAGATTTTGCCTATCGTAGTCTATCTAACGCTCAACAGTCTTTGAAAAAAGAACTGATTAATCAGTATTTCAGTTTCAGTGGACTACTAGAATATATATCAGGTATAGCTAAGGTCAGAACCGACAATTTATTAAAAGAAGTATTTGTAAACTAACGGAATTAAAAGGGTAATTAATGTATCAGATTTGTGTTTCAGGAGCAGCTAAAGGCGAAAGCGTCGAAGAAGGCAAAAGATTGGCTGAATCGATTGGCGTCGCCATTGCCAAGGCCGGTCATAGTTTATTAAGTGGAGCAACAATAGGCTTACCTAACTATGCCGCTGAAGCCTACAAAAAGGCTGGTGGAAGCATGAGTCTAGGTATCTCTCCAGCTGCCTCTAAAGTGGAGCATGTCATGAAATACCGTTTACCAACTGAGTTCTACGACACAATTTTATACAGCGGGCTTCATTATGTTGGCCGAGACACGCTACTTATTACATCATCTGATGCTGTAATAAGTATTGGAGGTAGGTTAGGTACACTTCATGAGTTTACTATAGCCATGGAATCGTCAACTCCAATTGGTTTCTTACAGGGCGCAGGAGGTATCAGTGATGAAATCCACACCTTAATAGGTTTGTCTCATCCAATCAAGCGAGGTTCACTAGTAACCTTTAATGATTCGGCTGAGCAGTTAATTAAAGAATTAACCAAACATCTTGATATCGAACATCGACAGTATAAGAATCTCTATTAAGTCAATCCTTTCAGATTAATCTGTTAAAATTATCTTAATGGCACTTAAGATAAAAAGTTCATTTAAACCCACCGGGGATCAGCCCCAGGCTATTGAGACTATTGTGTCAAATTTTGATCGAGGGCGTTCACGCCAAGTTCTTCGGGGTGTTACTGGTTCTGGAAAGACATTTACGATGGCCAATGTGATAGAAAAATTAAATAAACCAACCCTAGTGGTTTCCCATAATAAAACTTTAGCTGCTCAACTTTATAATGAATTTAAACATTTTTTTCCCGATGCGGCCGTTCATTATTTTGTTTCTTATTTTGATTATTACCAACCAGAAGCTTATATTGCTCGGTCGGATGTCTATATAGAAAAAGATTCTAAGATTAACGAAGAAATCGATCGTTTAAGACATGCTGCGACTGACGCACTTTTATCTAGAAAAGATGTAATCATTGTAGCTAGCGTTAGTTGTATTTACGGAATTGGATCGGTTGATGACTACGCTGATTTGTCAATTAAACTAAAAGTTGGTCAAAAGAGATTGAGAGATAAGTTAATTCGTCAGCTGACCGATATTCAATATCAAAGAAATGAAATAGACTTTCACCGAGGTATTTTTCGAGTTAAAGGCGATGTTCTTGATATCTACCCAGCCGGCGAAGAAGTGGCCTATCGAATAGATATGTACGGTGAAACCATTGAACGTATTCTTCAATTTAATCCTTTGACCGGCGAGATTTTAAGAAAACTAGATTCTTACACTATCTATCCAAATTCACATTATGTTACAACACAAGATAAGGTCAAGATGTCAATCGGTAAAATAAGAGAAGAGCTTGATAGTCGAATTAAATTTTTTAAAGGCCAAAATAAATTGCTTGAGATTCAACGTATTACTCAAAGAACTAATTTCGATCTTGAGATGCTCGAACAGACTGGCTTTGTCAAGGGTATTGAAAATTACTCCCGTTATTTAACTAATCGTGAGGAAGGCGAGCAACCGGCGACTTTAATGGATTATTTTCCAGATGATTATCTGATGATTATCGATGAATCGCACATGACAGTTCCACAAATTAAGGGTATGTACAATGGAGACCGAGCTAGAAAAGAAACGCTTGTTGAATATGGTTTTCGCCTACCTAGTGCTTTAGACAACCGACCTTTAACTTTTCTGGAGTTTGAAAAACATATGAACAATGTACTTTATGTCTCCGCTACGCCAGCTGACTATGAGATTAAGGACTCAAATAATTTAATCGTCTCACAGTTAATTAGACCGACTGGCTTACTCGATCCTGAAATTGAGATTCGGCCGACTAATAATCAAATAGACGATGTGATTGCTGAGATTAGAGATAACATTAAAAAAAACCAAAGAGTCCTGATAACTACTTTGACCAAAAGAATGGCTGAAGACTTAACCGAATATCTCAATGAGGCCGGTATCAAAGTAGCTTACATTCACAGTGACGTTGATACTTTGGATAGAACCGATATTTTAAGAGATATTAGACTTGGAGTCTTTGATGTGTTAGTGGGGATTAACCTATTAAGAGAAGGTATAGACTTGCCGGAAGTTAGCTTAGTACTAATCCTCGATGCAGATAAAGAAGGATTTCTTAGAAGTGATACAGCTTTAATTCAAACAGCCGGTCGAGCGGCTAGGCATGTTGACGGCCGAGTCATTATGTATGCTGACCGAATAACCGATAGCATGAAGAGGTGCATTGATCTAACTAATTCTAATCGAGAGATACAACTTCGTTATAATCAACTCAATCACATTACGCCGAAAACCATCTCTAGAGAGGTTGAAGAAACGATGCATGGAGTCATGTCCGAGGAAGCTAAGCAAACAAAGCTTAATCTTAAAAAGATTCCTAAGGAAGAGTACGGCACAATAATTACCGACTTAACCTCACAAATGGAATTAGCTTCGGCTAATCTAGAGTTTGAGTTAGCGGCAGAACTAAGAGATATTATAAAGTCGCTTGAATCAGATAAAAAAATTAAACATTCAAGATAATATTTGCTACAATACATCCAAATGGCAAACACTCTATCCCGAGACGAGATATTAAAATTGGCAAAATTATCCAGGCTAATTTTATCGGACAAAGAAGTCGATGAGATGCAAAAAGAACTTTCTTCGATTATTGATTTTGTGTCCAAATTATCTGAGGCCAAGGTTGATAATCTGGAAGTATCAGATCAGGTGACTGGACTAGAATCTGTACTTCGGGAGGACAATCCGACCGACTATGGTTACGATATTACAGAGTTAATGAGCAATGTGCCTTATAGTGAAGGTGACTATATTAAAGTACCTAAAATGTTGAGCGAAAGTTAAAGGTCTAATTGGTTTTATGAGTAATTGGCCTTCTATCGATGTATTAGTAAAACAAGTAAAAAGTGGACAGGTTAGTGCTAAAGATTTAGTCGATAAAGCTTTTTCTTTTATAGATAAAAATCGACATTTTAATGTGTTAATTTCAGAATTAAAAGAGCAAGCTTATGCTCGAGCTACTGAGATTGATAATAAGATAAAAAACGGACAAGACGTCGGAAGACTAGCGGGCATCCCTTTTATTGCAAAAGATAATTTTTTAACCTTCGATGGTTATACAACGGCTGGATCTAACATGCTTCGGAACTTCAAGGCTCCTTATCAGGCAACGTCTATCACTCGGTTATTAGATGAAGGTGCTATTTTAGTTGGCAAGGCTAACTTAGATGCTTTTGCGCATGGTGCGTCGACTGAAAATAGTGATTTTATGATTACTAAGAATCCGTTTAATGAAACACGGGTAGCCGGCGGTTCGTCTGGTGGTTCGGCAGCAGCTGTTGCGCTTGATATGGCGCCATTTTCACTCGGTAGTGATACTGGCGGATCAATTCGTACACCAGCTAGCTTTTGTAATGTTGTCGGCATCAAGCCAAGCTATGGGTTAGTATCTAGGAGCGGTGTAGTAGCAATGGCGTCAAGTCTCGATGTGATAGGGCCTCTAACTAACAACGTATCTGATGGCGCACTAATCTTAGATGTTATGAGTGGACCCGATCAACTTGATTCAACCATGATTGAAAAAGATAAGGATGGATATGGGAATTTTGAGCCACTAAAAGATCTTAAAGGTGTCAAAATAGGTGTTTTAAATGATCTCATGAACGAAGGCTTAAACGATAAGATTAAAATTCGTACGCAGGAAGTAATCGATAGTTTAAAAAAACTTGGAGCGGAAATTGTCGATATCTCGATTCCTTCAATCGATCTTTCTTTAGCGGTCTACTATATAGTTTGCCCAGCAGAAGTTAGCTCTAATCTAAGTCGCTATGATGGTATTAGATATGGTCATCATGATGATTCGGCTGTTGACCTAGAGGATTATTATTTGAAGTCTCGATCTGAAGGTTTTGGCGCTGAGGCAAAACGTAGAATTATGATTGGTACTTATGTTCTAAGTAGTGGTTATTACGATGCATACTATAAAAAAGCTCAACAAGTCAGAACTAAATTGATTAATGAATTTAAACAGGCTTTTTCGGCCGTTGATTTTTTAGTTAGTCCGGTATCACCAGATTTACCGTTTAAAATTGGTGAAAAAACCGATGATCCATTAAAGATGTATCTTTCAGATGTTATGACTGTTGCCGCAAATCTGACTGGGATTCCGGCGATTTCATTGCCGGTTGGGATGATAGATGATTTACCTGTTGGATTTCAAATTATGGCACCTTTTAAGGCTGATAGACAATTATTACAAGTATCCGAAATAGTCGAGAGGCAATTTAAATGATCAGCAATTCAAAATTAGTCTTAGTGATTTCAGCTGCTTTAATTATTTTAATTACGGTATTCTATTTAATTTATCGTCAAAATTTACAGAAAAAAAGATTGATTAAGAGGTGGAATTCATTAATGAAGCTGGTCAGTAAAAAAAATAAATGGTCTCAGTTTGCCGTTGAAGCTGATAAATTAATCATTGACACTCTTAAGTTTAAACATTTTAAAGGCCACAGTGCTGGTGAAAAAATCGTCTCAGCCCAACACAAATTTTCTAATAATGATGATGTTTGGTTTTGTCATAAATTAGCCACTCAAATTTTGGATGATAAAACATTACTCGAAGATAAAGATACCGTTTTACGTTTAATACACTCCTGCCGCCAATCCTTAATAGATTTAGAATTACTAAAGGACGATAAGAAATGATCGAACAAAAAGTCCGAGATTCATATAAAGTTACGATTGGTATAGAGTGCCATGTCCAGTTAAATACGAAAACTAAGTTATTTTCAGGCAGTATCAACGATTCAACTACTAATACAGTTAATCATCAGACCAATCATATAGATTTTGGTTTACCAGGCGCATTGCCATTCGTCAATCGGGAAGCCATTACGCTAGCTATTAGAGCTGGTTATGCCCTTAATACCGAAGCTCAAGTCTTTTCTAAGTTTGATCGAAAACATTATTTTTATCCCGATTTGCCGATGGGATACCAGATCACTCAATTTGAATATCCTATATTAAAGGGAGGTTACGTCGAAATAATTTCAGACGGTCAGATAAAAAGAATTGAAATTACCAGAGCTCACCTTGAAGCTGATGCTGGTAAAAGTACTCATCCGGCTGGCGCTAATTATAGTTTAGTTGATTTAAATCGAGCCGGCGCACCTTTGCTTGAAATAGTATCAGAACCTCAAATGCATACTTCTGCTGAGGCCAAAGAGTATTGCTTTAATTTGTATTTGGCCATGAAGTTCGCTAAGGTATCAGATGTCAATTTGTTTTATGGCAATATGAGGTTTGATGTTAATGTGTCTGTTTCAAAGACCGATGATTTGGGAACGAGGACTGAAACAAAAAATTTGAATAGTTTTAGAGCAGTCGAAAAATCGATTGATTATGAGGTAATCCGTCAAATAGAAATTCTGGAAAAAGGCGGTCAGATTAGGCAGGAGACTAGGGGATGGAATGACGCTAAACAGGTTTCATTTACTCAAAGAATCAAAGAAAACGCCGATGACTATAGATATATGCCCGACCCAGACATCCCACCCATAATAATCACTAAAGACGAGCTGCTATCTAATAAAAAAACTATGCCAGTTTCGGCTCAGCTCTGGCGTAATAAATTAATATCTTTGGGACTAGAACTTGAAACGACTAATCTGCTTCTTTTGGCTGAAGCGGACTATGATAGCTCGCCACTTAGTTTAATTGACCAAGCCATAGATGAAACCGATAAGGCTAAGACCTATGCCAATTGGATTATGAACATTGAGCTACCATTACTAGAGCGTAGCGAAGAGGCTGGCGAAAATCTTATTATTTCAAGTCAAACACGGCAGAATGTATTTGAAGCAGCCTATTCTCTAAAGATAACTGGACAGATAAACTCAACTAAATTAACTGAACTAATAGGGGAATTATTAATTTCGAAAGATAAAATCAGTGATATATTACAATGGGCCAAAGACAGTGGTTATCTACAAAATTCTAATCAGGATGAGTTAGCTGTTATTGTTAAGAGCGTTATTCAAAAAAACCCAAAAGTAGTCAATGATATTTTACTAGGCGAGACAAAAGCAGTCGGGTTTTTGGTCGGACAAATTATGAAAGAAACTAAAGGTCAGGCTAACCCACAGATCGTAAATCAACTAATCAGCCAAGAAATTAATTTATTAAAATAAGGGAATAACGAAGATGGTCAAAAAAGTTACTAAAGCAGTTATCGCCGCCGCCGGGTTCGGTACTAGATTTTTACCTCAGACTAAGGCAATGCCTAAAGAAATGCTCCCCCTAGTAGATAAACCGGTGATACAGTACGTTGTAGAGGATTTAGTTGAGGCAGGTATCAAAGACATTATTATTGTTAACGGATATTCTAAAAGAAGTATCGAAGATCATTTCGATAGTCCCAATCAAGATTTGCTAAATAATTTGATTAGTGGTGGCCCTTCTAAAAAACATTACATAGATGATCTGGAAAAAATTGCTAATCTAGCTAACTTCGCTTATGTTAGGCAAAAAGGTCCTTACGGCACCGCTACGCCAATTTCGAATGCCGCTCATTTAATTGGCGATGAACCTTTCATCTACACTTTTGCAGATGATCTAATTATTTCTAAACCCAACCCCTTCAAACAACTGATTGATCTTTATTATGAGCTAGAAAGCACAATCATGCCTTGTATAACAGTAAACGATGATAAAGACTTCGATCGTTACGGTATTATATCGGGAGAAAAATTTTATGATGGGGTTTTGAAAGTTAATCAAATTATTGAAAAACCTGGTAAGAAAAACGCTCCGTCAAACCTAGCATCTGTGGTTGGATATTTGTTTTCTCCGGAAGTTATGAAGTACGTAAAGAAGGCTAATCAAAATATTCCAAAGAATAAAGAGTTTTTCGCAACCGATTATATTATTGAACCAATGATTCAAGATGGAGTCTCGGTGTATGCTTATGAGATTAAGAACTCGAAAAGATATGATACAGGAAATGTACTAGATTATCTGAAGACTGTTTTTGATTTTGCGCTTCAACGTAAAGACATCGGTCAAGAACTGGGCGAATATTTAAAAGATAAATTAAAATAGTATTTTTCTATTTTTAGAATTAGAATGAGCTTATGCACTATTTAGAAGTTATAACTACAATCATGATGATTTTAGAGTTATTGGTTTTTGTGATGTTAGTAGTAATATTTAGCTGGATTTTTAAAATTCTTAAAAAAGCCAAGAAAATAACTGATGATACTGAAAGAAAGATCGAAAACTTATCTAAGATGAAAGACAAACTGTCTAATCTGTTTTTTAAATAGTTATTTTGCGGGTGTTGTTAATTTAAGTCTAGTTTTTTATTGCTTTAGTTTTGTATAATTTAGATACACTTTTTTCCATAAGGGGAGTTATGGGGTCAAATAAAAACAAGCTAAAATCATCGGACTATGTCCACCTACACAATCACACACAGTACTCGCTGTTGGATGGACTAACTAAAATTCCACCTCTGGTTAAGTTTGTTAAAGATGTTGGCATGGAAGCTATTGCTATAACAGATCATGGTACGATGGGCGGATCGATTGAGTTTTATAAAGAATGTCTTGATAACAAAGTAAAGCCGATTATAGGCATTGAAACTTACATGGCTACTCGATCGATGTCTGATCGTGACGTTTCAAAAGATAAACAGAATTATCATTTGACGCTTTTAGCAATGAATAACCAAGGTTATCAAAATTTAATGAAACTTTCTACTTTGGCAAATTTGGAAGGATTCTATTACAAGCCAAGGCTAGACAAAAAAACACTAGAATTATATAGCGAAGGATTAATCTGCTTATCTGGATGTATAGGTGGCGAGGTTGGCGATTTACTCCGTCAAAACCAAATCAAAGAAGCTAAAGAAGTAATTAATTGGTATCGAAATGTTTTTGGCGATCGTTATTATCTGGAGATTCAGGATCATGGACATCCTTCTCATCCTAAGTTCTGGGATGAGCAAGTGGCAGTCAATGATAAACTACTAAAAATAGGTCAAGAGATGGGTGTCGATTGTGTTTTGACCTGTGATGCTCACTATTTAAGTGAAGATGATCAAACTGCTCACGAGATTTTACTGTGCGTACAGACAGGTTCATTACTAGATGATCAAAATCGGATGAGCCTAAAAGAGTTCGACCTTCATGTTACTAATCCAACAGAACTTATTGAGCGTTGGGGCGATGAACACCCAGAAGTAATATTGAATTCTAAAAAAATAGCCGATCGTTGTTCGATTGAAATTTCTCTTGGCAACTTATTAATACCTACCTTTCCTCTCGAAAATAATCTAACAGAAAAAGAATATTTACATGAACAGGTTTATCATGGTTTAAAAAAGAGATACCTAGACGAAAAATCGCAAAATCTTGTTTCTCAAGACGATATTCACTCTAAACTACCAAATGACGTCAAAGAACGTGTCGAGTATGAACTCGGCATTATAGACAAGATGGGCTTTAATGGTTACTTTTTAATCATCTCTGATTTTATTAATTGGGGTAAAAATAAGGGTATTGTGTTTGGTCCTGGCAGAGGTAGTGCAGCTGGATCTATAGTAGCCTATAGTCTACGGATTACTGAGTTGGATCCGTTGAAATATGATCTATTGTTCGAAAGATTCTTAAATCCAGAGAGAATTAGCATGCCTGATATTGATATAGACATTCAAGATAATCGACGACAAGAGGTTATTGAATACTGTATTGAAAAATATGGTCAAGACAGAGTTGCCAACATTGTAACATTCGGCCGGATGGCGGCTCGAAATGCTGTACGTGATGTAGCTAGGGTTTTAGGCATACCTTACTCTGAAGCAGATCGTTTAGCCAAGTTAATTCCACCGCCAGTTCAAGGAAGGCACATTCCACTAGCCGTCTCAACCAAGAACGACCCGGTTCTAAAAACCGAATACGCCGAAAACGATTCATCCAAAAAAATTTTTGACCTAGCCTTCCAGCTTGAAGGTACGATTAGAAGCCATGGCGTACACGCAGCTGGTGTTGTGATTGCACCGGAAGATATAGTTCGCTATACGCCACTTGAAATGGCTCAGAAGGGCTTCGTTGCGACTCAATACTCAATGTCACCAATAGAAGAAATCGGATTACTTAAAATGGATTTTCTTGGTTTATCTAACCTAACCATTATTAATAATACCCTTAGAATTATTCGAAAAGTTTATTCTGAAGACATCGATATAAATAACTTGAAACTAAATGATAAGAAAACCTATGAATTATTAAGGCGCGGTGACACTACTGGGGTATTCCAGTTTGAATCCTCTGGCATGAAGAAGTATCTTAAAGATCTTCGCCCAACTGAATTTAATGATATTGTCGCGATGGGTGCTTTGTACCGTCCTGGTCCACTTAGCGCCGGACTGACAGATAGCTATATTCGTCGTAAAAATAAACAAGAAGATATCACTTACGCGCATCCAAACATGAAATCAGCCCTTGAATCTACCTACGGAGTATTGGTTTATCAGGAGCAGTTCATGCAAATTTCTCGAGATGTCTGTGGTTTCAGTGGTGCTGAAGCTGATACTTTGAGAAAAGCAATCGGTAAGAAAAAACGCGATATGATGCAGAAAATGGAAACCAGGTTTATAGAGGGAGCAGTCGAAAGAGGCATTGACCGACAGTTGATTACTGATTTCTGGGTACAGCTGCTAGGTTTTGCGGATTATTGTTTTAATAAATCCCATTCTGCGTGTTACGGACTTATCTCTTACCAAACCGCTTATCTCAAGGCTAATTATCCAGTCGCTTTTATGGCAGCTCTGATGAGTTCTGACTATGATGATTTAGATAGGTTATCGATTGAAATTAACGAGTGTAAACACATGGGCATAGAGGTTTTGCTACCCGATATTAATCAGTCGTTTCTTGAGTTTTCAATTGTTCCTGGAGAAAATAAGATTAGGTTTGGTCTAGCTGCTATTAAAAATGTTGGCAGTAATGTTGTATCTGAAATTATCAAAATTCGTGAAGAAGGAATTTTTAAGGATTTAAGTGATTTTATTAGAAGAGTTGACTATAAGCTAATTAATAAAAAAACTTTAGAAAGCTTAATAAAATCTGGTGCACTAGATTCGTTTGGTGGCCGAGAACAATTACTAGAAAATCTTGATTTAATTTTGTCGTTTAGCTCTCGCATACAAAAGGAAAATAAATCTGGTCAAGCCGATTTATTTAATATGTTTAATAACGTTGATGATAATAACGGGGCCAAACTAGAGCTAAAACCGATCAACAGAGAGGTTAATCTAAAACAAATTTTAATGTGGGAAAAAGAGTTGCTTGGACTTTATTTATCCGAGCATCCTTTAATGTCCTATCGGGCAATATTGAGCGAGAAAGCTTCTCCGATTAATTCGATTGATAAATCAAAACAGGACAGAACGGTTACTATCGGTGGTATTATCACTGATTTTAAAGAGATTACGACCAAAAATGGCAAAAGAATGGCTTTTGCCAGCATGGAAGATATGGATGATTCAATCGAGTTAGTCCTGTTCCCGAAAACTTATTCTGAAACTGTTGGCTTATGGCAAAAAGATCGGGTAATGATAGTTAAAGGGAAGGCTAGTTTTGAGTCGGACACAAAAAAAATGTTAGTCGACGATGCTCGCGAAGTGACTTATGAGCAAGCCAAAGCATTTCTTCCATCCACCCGGCGTTCTAAATCTGCCGTAGTTAATAATCCATTAAAGGTAGTTGTCGAAAATCCGCTTAACCGGCGAGTGTTTATTCGGCTAGCAGACAGTTCCGATACTGCCAAACTAGTTAAAATTAAACAAACAATTGACGGGAACAGTGGTACGAGCGAGGTAGTTTTAGTTCTCGGCGATGAAAGTAATAAACAGGCTATCCGGATCCCTTATGGATTTAATTATTCTAATGAAACTGAAGATGAGCTGTCTGGTATTGTTGGACAAGAGAATATTTATATAAAAGAATATTAGCTAATAAATCCGACGGTTTGAATAAAGTAAACTCCAATAAATATCGCAACTATGACCACAATATCTAGCCAGATGTTGTTTAGCAGTATTTTTTCTCCCTGAACCAAGACTTTTTTAAAAAAGATGAGGTGTCTTAAGAAAAATAGTGTTGCCAAGATAAATACTCCAACGATCAGTAGTTCTTGATAAAAGGTATTGTTAGTTATTAGTATAATTCGTGATATTAATTTTTGATTCGATAGAGTGGTATTGGAATTGGTCTTATTGCCAGTTTGGCGAGGTGGCACATAAAAGGTGATATGGCTGACTTCTCCAGAAGTTGACTGATACATTGCTACAACGACGTACTTAGTTGATTGGTTAGAGGTTTTAGCAATACCAAAACCAATATTCTGTAAATTGCCACTTAGCAACTGAACTCTTGAAGAGTTATTACTTAGCCAGGCGCTAATTATTTGACTTGAGTTATTAAAGCCTTCCGCAACGGTACCGACACTTGTGCTGGTAGTTGACCTGTCGGCAATCTTGCTAGCACTGTCTTGAGCGAGGACGGACAGATTTTTATTGAGATTGACTGAGTTTAGATTATTGCTCAGTCTAGCCTGATTAGTTGAATTAATCAGAGAACTGATTGAAAAATTAGTTGGTTTATTGATATTAATTAGAATAGTAGAACCAACTATTATCAAGGCTAACATAGGTAAGTAGGGGTAGTACGGTTTTAGATAGTGGTGTGACTTTTTTTTCTTGAAATGTTTGTAGTGAAAACTATCTTTTGAAATCACCTGTTTTTTTTGTTTTTGCAGGGTCATATTATGATTATATCATTTTGTAAGTTGTTGGTTGATGAGATAAAACGATGCTATTGCCATGGCCTGAACAACATTAAATGACTCTTTTTTTCCCATCATGGGAATTTCTAAAATATCTTCAGACGATTCGAGGACCGATTGTTCTATGCCGTCAACCTCATTACCAATAATCAGGATGGATTTTTCCATTGGTTTATAGTCAAGAATATTTACACTATTCTTAGCCTGTTCTAGTGCTACGATGCGATAGTTTTTTTGTTTATATTTTTTAATTAACTCAAAGATATCGTCGTGGTAATCAAAATCAAGATTTTTCTCTGCGCCCAGAGAGACTTTGCTGATTGCTTTATCTAGTTTATTTATCTGATGCGGCAACCGATCGTCATTTTCAAGTCTTGGGTAGGGAGTATAGCCAGTAAGGTAGAGCTTTTCGACGCCTAGTCCCTCTGCGGTTCTAAAGATGGAACCAACATTATGGATTGACCTGAGGTTGTTCGCAACTATTATTAATTTAGCCATATCTCCTAGTCTATCTTTTAATCAGTTTTAAATCCAAGCATAATCGTTATATAATATCTCTTAAATGAGTCAAGACGCCAGACAAGACGAAGAGCAATCTACGCTTAGACGGGCTCAAGTATTGGGCCTAGATTATTATGATACCAATATTCAAGACAAGAATTTAATCAAAAATGTCTTAACCAATGATGAAATGTATCAGTTTAAGATTGTGCCTTTAGTAGCCGATCAAAGCAATGTCCTATTCGGTATTACTACAGTCACATCTCAAAACAGTCTCAAATATATAAGAGAACATTTTCTAGATCAACGAGTTAACTTTGCATTAATTTCTGACAGTGGATTTAGAGATTACATGAAGTTATTTGATCCACCCAAACAAATCGTTTACCAAGATATAAATATTTCTGAGAACCAAACCGATACTGTTAGTCAAATTTCTGATATTTTAAATCAGGTTAACGCCGATGATATGTTGGCGTACCTTGTCTCTCAGGCTCATAAGCTCAACTCTTCCGACATTCATATCGAGACACAACGTAATGACGTTAGAATAAGATTTAGAATTGATGGCGTACTTCACATTGTAGCCAAGCTATCTTTTGAAAAATATAGAATATTAGTCTCAGCAGTTGCTTCGGCTTCTAATATTTCTACTTCATCAACCGAACCTCAACAGGGTCATATATCTCAAAAAGTGGAAATGGCCGATCATACTAACGTTGATGTTAATCTACGTGTTGAGACAGTTCAAACAGTTAACGGTATGGATATTGTTATGAGATTGTTCAATATGTACCAATCGATGTATAACCTAGATAGATTGGGATTATCTGATAGCGAAAGAGCTGTCGTTAATGACATTATAGCTAAGCCAACCGGTCTTGTTATGGTGGTAGGTCCGACTGGCTCAGGTAAAACTACGACTCTTTATTCAATGTTAAATCAGCTTAATAATGATCAGAGAAAAATTATTACAGTTGAGGACCCTGTCGAATACCAGTTTGAAGGCGTTACTCAGATGTCGATTGATTCGAAAGGCGAGCATAATGATAGTAATTTCATCGATCGCTTAAAGGCAGTCCTTCGAATTGACCCGGATGTCATTATGATTGGTGAGATTAGAGATGAAGATACTGCCAAGACAGCACTTCAGGCCGCTTTAACCGGACATCTTGTATTGGCTACTTTTCACGCAGGCTCAGCAGCTGCCGCCTTAACCAGGCTAGGTTCAGTGATTGAAGAAAACAGTTTGTTCACTTCTGCAATTCGCCTGATAATGGCCCAAAGACTGGTCCGAAAGCTAGACGATACTTATAAAGAGAGCTATCAACCAGATCAGGCAGAAAGAGATATGTTGATGAGACTTCTTGAAAAGATGCCAAATAACATTTTAAAACCAGATATCAATGATTCGACTATGCTCTTTAGGCCAATTGTTAACGATCAAAATCCTTTCGGTTACAATGGGCAGATAGCTATCAGGGAACAATACTTAATGACAGAAGAGATAAAACAGGTAATTTCTAAGAGCCATGATTCTAGAATAATTTCGACCGATCTTATTAATGAAGCAGCTGATCGGAGTGGTCTTAACAATATGTACGGCGATGGGATGGCCAAAGTATTGGCTGGAATGACTACCATATCTGAAATTGCTCGAGTTCTAGATTTTTAAATTTTAGTTTTGCATTAAAGAGTTTTATAGGATATAATAATCAATTGACTATGGCGGAATTATTAAAAGAAATTACCAAAAAATATATAAATCCTAAAAACCATTTACCTATTAGAAGTGGTGATACTGTTCGTGTTCACCAAAAAATTAAAGAAGGTAATAAGGAAAGAATCCAGGCATTTCAGGGGCTGGTCATTAGAACCGATCAGACATCTTCTTATTTATTCAGAATTACCGTTAGAAGAGTAGCTTCTGGTGTTGGAGTTGAAAAAAGTTTTCTCGTAAATAGTCCGCTTGTTGATAAAATCGAGATACTAAGACGTTCAAAAGTCCGAAGAAATTATTTATCTTATATGAGACAAAGAACCGGCAAAGCAGCCAGACTTAGTTCAGTAAATTATGAGCAACCTAAAGAAGAGAGTAAACCAGTTTCAACCAAAGAACCTCAGGAAACTACCATTCCAGAAACCGATATTACCGAAAAATCAGTTTCGACTCCTAAAGTAGCTAGCAAATCTAAAGTATCTCCAAAAACAGAACCTAAGGCTTAGTAAATCTGATTTAGTCCAAATGAGAGGACCAAACAGCTTACTAATTGGACTTGATGAAGTAGGTCGCGGGTCTTGGGCCGGCCCTTTGGTTGTGGCGGCAGTTATTTTAAAAGATGAAATAAACGGTCTAAATGATTCTAAGGTGCTCAGTTTTAAAAAAAGAGCTCAGCTAGACACACTAATTAGAAGTAAAACTAATTTGATTGCTGTTTCTGAAATATCGGCGAAAATTATTGATAAAATTGGTCTAACTAAAGCTATAAGCTTGGCTATGGAGAGCGCAGTTCAGGATTTAAAAGGTCAAGACTATAATAAAATTATAATTGACGGCAACTATAATTTCTTGCAAAACCTGGATAATGTCGAAACTTTGATTAAGGCTGATGCTAAAGTACCGACGGTTATGGCCGCCAGTATTATAGCTAAGGTATATCGAGATAATTTAATGATTAAATTGTCTAGTACCTACCCGGAATATGGTTTTGAATCTAATTTTGGTTATGGAACTAAAAAACATATTGATGCGCTCAAGAAATATGGATCAACACCTATCCATCGTCTTAGTTATAAACCGGTTAAAGTTTTATCAAATCGTTAGTTTTGTGAAGCCATTGTTTCACGCTGTCTTCATTTTTATCTCGCCAGTTTTTACGATTATTAATTTCCATAATACCGAGGCTAATTTCTCGTTTTAAAGAAATGTCTTCAAGTTTTGGTTCAAAGAAATTTTTGAATTCCTTTAGTTCTGTCGGTTTATCAAAGTAGTTGGCAATAATTCTAACAAAATATCCGTAGCTCTTATCTGTTTTAAAAGTTTCTTTTAGAAAATCAAAATTTGCTTTAAACCATTTCCAAGCTTGATCTCGGGCATATGAGTTTCGAAAAATAGACCCGTAAATTGTTAGTATGTCTTGAGACCGAGTGTCCTTGTCTTTGATTAAATCAAGAAGTTGACTTATATTATCACTTTTTTTTGTACTAGCCAGTGCAAAAATAATCTCTTCTTTTTCTTCATGGTCGGAAAGTTTTTGATAAATTTTAAATAGTTTATCAAAATTTACCTGTTCTTTTACCGCGATGTAGTATGCAATATTTCTGATATTAGGATTAATATCAGTTGGTTTAGAAAAGTTTCTGAATAATTCTTTGAATTTTTCTATAATGTAGTCATTATTCGACATGGCTCCTAGTGAGAATAAGATTGACCTGTATCTGATTTGTTTAGATGATTCATTTGGTGACTGCTTGAACGGAATCATCTTTAGTTTTTCATCAACAAAGTCGGATATGAGACTATTTATTTTTTTTCTATCAGACGAAGATGATTCTAATAATCTTTTTACCTCAGATAGTAGTAATGAAATACTCGACCAAATAATATCATCCGATTCGCTTTTAAAGTAAGAAATTAAATCTAGCGCTTCGATGAGGCTAATCTTGGTCGAACGTTCCAGTAAATAATAATTATCTAATAAAAGAAACTTATCTATGGTTGTAAGTTCGTCTACATTGGCACATATGTTTGCTAGGTGACCTTTATTAAGATAGTTGACCAACATATAAGAAAGCCCATTTTGATTAAAAATTAAAGGATCGGTCGGTTGATTAACCAATAACAGTTGAGTTGCTTTTTTGGTCAATAACTCAGTTTTTAGTTTTTGATTACTTGAGTAAGGTATTTGCCACAAATTATTGTCTGAATCAGACTGATGAGATGGATCAAGCAAGAATCTTTGTTGTGATACTTTAATAGTTTTTCGACCTGGCATGTAGTCGATATTTAATAGTGGAAGCCCTGGTGAGTACAACCAATTATTCATAAAAGCAGAGATATTACGATTAGTTACTTTAGACATTTCTTGCCATAAATCATCTGCCTTAGTATTTTTATAGGCGTATTTCTTAAAATAATTAGATAAACTTAATCTAAATGACTCTTCGCCGATATAGTTTATTAACATATAAAGAACGGAACCACCTTTTGAATAGACTATTGAAGGGTCAAATAAAGTTGATATTTCGTCTGGGTGACTAACTTTAGCATGAATTGGCTGGACATCAAGCAGTCCATCACGTTTTTTAGCGCCAATAACTTCATGGGAGACGAAATGCTGCCAAATTTGCCAATCAGGAAAAATTTTATCAGTCGCTCGATATTCCATTAAGTTAGCAAAACTTTCGTTGAGCCATAAATCATCCCACCATTCCATTGTTACTAAATTACCAAACCATTGGTGGGATATTTCGTGACAGATTACCAGTGTAATTTGTTGTTTGACGTCAATGTTGTCGGATCCATCATTAATTAAAAGAGCTGTCTCTCTGAATGTAATTAAACCCCAATTCTCCATCGCTCCTGAACTAAAATCAGGTAGAGCAAGTAAATCCAATTTGTCTAAAGGATATTCAACCCCAAAATAATCTTCAAAAAAAGCCAAAGATTTTTCGGCTATATCTAGACTGAACGCCGTCATATGTTTTTTATCCGGCGTCGCGTAAGACCTGATAGTCACACCAGATTCAGTTATTCTTTCCTGATAATCTATTTCGCCACAGGCAAAGGCAAGTAGATAGGTGCTCATCATGGGAGTTTCTTTAAAAACAACTGTTTTTAAGCTATTTTTAATCAATGTTGATTCCTCTTTAGTGTTGGATATAATTACATCCGATTTATCTGAAGACAGCGACAGTTTAAATATTGCCTTGGCATTAGGTTCGTCGATACAAGGGAAGGCCTGTCGGGCATGATGGCTCTCAAATTGAGTAGCTATGATAATTTTTTCTTTGCCATTATTATCGTCAAACCTGGAAGGATAAATACCGTCTAGATGTTTAGTTATGCCACCTTCAAAAGCTAGCTTTACTACGTAATGACCGGGATAGATTAATTTATTGAAATGTAATCTAACTTCATCAAAACTTCTTTGATGATTTATCCGAAAAATTTCCAGGGCAGTCTTAACTCCTTTATCTATATGCGTAACTTCGGCTGATAAGATTTTTAGATCTTTTTGATGAAATGTAATCCTTTTAGAAGGCTTGCCTATCTTAAAACCATCTACAACGACCTCACCGTTAAATGCCATGGCTGTTTTGTCGATGTTTAATTTTAAATCATAGCGGTTCGGTTTATAGTAAGAGGACAGGCGTCTTAGTTTAGGCATTTTAATAGTTTATCAAAATCAAAATAGTCTCGTCCATTTTAATAATTGACTTAAAGATCTGTTTTAAGTTAAAATGAACTGAGTGAATCCCGGCCGACAGGTCGGTTTTTTTAATTAAGGTTAGGAGTAACAGATGGATTTAGATGTTAAGCAGTTAGCTCTCGCTATTAGAACAATCGCAGAAGAAAAGAATTTACCGGAAGATGTTGTTAAATCAATTGTTGAACAGGCATTGATCGCCGCTTACAAAAGAGACTTTGGTGATCGAGAACAAGAAATCAGAGCCAATATTAATTTGAATACCGGTGATGTGGACATATATGCTACTAAATCAGTCGTCGATAAGGTTGAACACTCTACTTTTGAGATTTCACTCAAAGACGCTTCAGTCATGAAAAAAGACGTAAAGATTGGTGATGAAATCGAAGTTCATGAAAAAGTTGAAACTTTTGGTCGGGTAGCCGCGCAAACGGCGAAACAAGTAATGGTTCAAAAGCTTCGCGAGACTGAGAGAGATATCATCTTAGAAGAATTTGAAGATAAAATTGGCACTATCATTAATGCTAATGTTGCTCGTGTGGAAAATAATTTAGTTAGAGTTGATTTAGGTCGAATTCAAGGCATTATGCCCAAAGCCGAACAAATTCCAAATGAGCATTATTACCCTGGTCAACGGCTTAAAGTTTATTTAAAGGATGTTGAAAAGGGTTTTCGCGGTCCGCAACTACTGCTGTCCAGGGGTTGTGCTGAGTTTGTTGAGCTTTTGTTCAGAAACGAAGTTCCAGAGATGGAAAGCGGCGCAGTAAAGATAGAAGCAATCGCTCGTGAGGCCGGAGTCAGGACTAAGCTGGCTGTTTCTTCAGCTATTAAGGGAGTTGATCCGGTAGGTACTTTCGTAGGTGGTCACGGTACTCGCGTTAATGCAGTTATGTCAGAAATTGGTGATCAAGAAAAAGTTGATATTATTATTTTTGATGAAGATCCAAAGAAGTTTATCACTAATGCACTTAGTCCTACCCGGGTTAACGATGTTATTTTCGAAGGTGAACCAGCTAGAGCAATTGTTTTAGTAGATGAGGATCAACAGAGTATAGCTATAGGTAAGAGTGGTCAAAATGTTCGTTTGGCCTCAAAATTAACTGGCTTTGAAATAGATATTAAGGCATCTGTTAGTCAACCCGAGAAGGTAGCTGAGGTTGAAATCAATCAGCCCGTAGAAGCCACTAATATGAAAGTTGAAACAGTTAAATCGGGTAAGCTAAAGAAAAAAACAGACCTTGAAAACGAATTACTCGAAGCCATCGAAGAACACGGCGAATAAATAAATTGGCACTCTTGACATGTGAGTGCTAATTTCTTATTATTTACTTATAAGCAATTTTTCAATAAATTGCTGTTAGATAAAGCTATAATAAGAAAGATAATATGTTTCCAAATAACGATCCTGATTTTAGAGAATTTTTAAATCACTTAACTAACAATGCGATATCTTCATTGCGTCAGGCCGAATTGATTGCTCGAAGTTTGGGCAGCTCATATGTCGGCACTGAACATCTATTATTAGGAGTTTTAGCTCAAAAAGAGTCAATTGGTGCTAAAATTTTTGATAAAGCTGGTGTGACGTTTGAAAAAACTCGTTTAGCTATAAAGGTTCAACCTAAAAGCATAGCATTAAATGAGCCGATGAAAGGTTTTTCCGAAACCGCCAAATTAACTTTAAAAATGGCCTATGATGTTTCTCAGGAGTTTAACCAAGAATTTTGCGGTACAGAACATATAATCTTTTCAATTCTAAATCAGAAGAATTCTAAAGCAACCGAACTGCTAAAGAATGTTAATGCTGATGTTAGCTCAGTACTAAATGAACTGACTAATCTTTTAAACCGTCAACAATATGAAGAAGATACCAGAGATTATCGTATTGGTTCTAAAAAAGCGACCAAGAATTTTCAAAAATCAGCCTTAGAATCCTTTGGCACTGATCTGACTGTAATGGCCAAAAGCCATAAGTTAGATCCGGTTGTTGGGCGAGACGATCAAATAAGCCGTTTAATTACCATACTTAATCGACGAACAAAGAATAACCCTGTTTTAATCGGTGAGCCAGGAGTTGGAAAAACGGCCATCGTCGAGGGTCTAGCTCAAAGAATTGTCGCTGAGGACGTCCCCGATAGTTTACTTGATAAAAAAATTGTTGTACTCGATTTGGCCGCAATGGTTGCCGGAACTAAATATCGTGGTGAATTTGAAGAGAGACTAAAGAAAGTCATGCAAGAGCTAGAGAAAGACAAAAAGACTATTCTTTTTATCGATGAGCTACATCTGATAGTTGGCGCCGGTTCAGCCGAAGGATCGATGGATGCAGGTAATATATTAAAACCAGCTCTTGCCAGAGGCACAATTCATCTAATAGGAGCTACGACCACCGCTGAGTATACCAAATATATAGAAAAAGACGCTGCCTTAGAGAGAAGACTTCAGCCTATTCAAGTTCAGGAAACATCACCGTCGGAAACGCTGGCCATATTAAAGGGGTTAAAGAAACACTATGAATCGTATCACGGTGTTAGTATTTCCGATGAAGTCTTAGAAGATGCTGTTCGATTAGCATCACGTTATATTCATGATCGTTTTATGCCAGATAAGGCAATAGACTTAATCGACGAAGCTGCTGCTCACTTAAAGGTCTTAAAAGTCAAAACCAGCCCAGAAATTAGAAATCTGCAAAAAGAACTTAAATTACTAAATGCTCGCATAGAAGACGCTGTCGATTCTGAAGATTATGAAAAAGCAGCTCAGTATAAAACTAAAGCATCACAGATTAATTCCGAGTTGAACAAGTTGGATAAAGCTCAAAAGAATAAACAAAGATTAACATTGAGTGTAGAAGACTTGTCTGATGTTGTTTCACGAATGACCGGAATTCCACTAAAAAAAGTAATCGCATCAGAAGCCTCATATTTATTGCAACTTGAAAAAATACTAGGCAAACAAGTCATAGGACAAGATGAAGCAACTAAAGTAGTCGCTTCAGCCATTCGTCGCAACCGTTCAGGCGTCTCTAGCGAGAAAAGACCAATTGGTTCATTTGTTTTCCTCGGTCCGACGGGTGTTGGAAAAACAGAATTAGCCAGAGTTCTGGCTAGAGAATTTTATGGTTCAGAGTCAGCCCTTATTAAAATTGATATGAGTGAATTCGGTGAGCATCACACGGTCTCGAGACTAGTCGGTGCGCCAGCTGGTTATGTTGGATATGAGCAGGGCGGTCAGTTGACTGATAAAATACGACGTCAACCCTACAGTCTTGTTCTATTTGATGAAATTGAAAAAGCCCATCCGGATGTTTTCAATATGATGCTTCAAATTTTGGAGGACGGCTACTTAAGTGATGCTAAAGGCAAGAAGATTGATTTTACCAATACTATAATAATCATGACCTCGAACCTGGGCGCTGATAAGCTACAGAAAGAAGCTGCCTATGGTTTTAGCATATCAGACAAATCACAGCTAGAAGATTTGGATCAAATTCATCAAGCGAATAAGCTGAATGTAATGGAAGAATTAAACCGTCTGCTTCGACCTGAGATGTTGAATCGGATTGATAAAGTAGTTGTTTTTAGGGCCTTAACCAAGATTGATGTTAAAAAGATTATCGACCTGCAAATAAATGAACTGAAAAGCAGGATGGTCAAATTTGGAATTGGTATTTTGCTCAGTGAAAGCGGTAAGAACTACCTTCTTAAAGAGGGTTACGATGCTAAAAACGGCGTTAGACCGCTTAGAAGATTAATCCAAGACACTATTGAAGACTATATATCGACCAATCTGCTTGCTAATAAATTGTCCAAAGGTGATATAGTTTCAGTCTCTGCTAAAGCTGGTCAGCTAGACTACAAGATACTAAACGAATCTACTGTATCTAAATAGATTTTTATCTTAGAATGGTTAGGATGAGTCGAAAAAAGGGCTTAAAACCGTTTATTGTTTTAATAGTTCTGTTTTTGGTTGGATATTTAGTTTATTACAATCGTTTCAGCCTCTATGATGAGGCCATTCTATATAACTATAAAGTTCCAGCATTAGTTAATCAGCTGGCGACTGAAGATAGTATGACGCCAATTTCCCGACAGATATTTTATATCAATCATCCAACCTTTTTGGATAAGATACATTTTTCTAAACTTTGTCCCAACTATCATCCCTCTGAGGAGATAATCCTGGGATGTTATTATCCGAATGAAAATGGTATTTATATTTTAAGTGTAGCTGATCCTACCTTAAATGGCATTATGCAGGTAACGGCTGCCCATGAAATGCTCCACGGTGTTTATTCCAGACTATCATCATCTCAAAAAGATTACCTCGATGGATTGCTATTAAATTTTTATAAACACGATTTGACTAATCAAAGGATTAAAGATGAGGTGGCAATTTATATGAAAACTGAGCCTGGTTCAGTTTATGACGAAATGAATTCAACCTTTCCGACCGAGTGCGCCACACTAACGCCGCAACTGGAATCTTTTTATACAAAATACTTTTACAATAGAAGTAAAGTTGTTGCTTATGAGCAAGCCTATCAGCAGGTATTTCTTAATAAGAAAACTCAGCTATCCTCTTACGACAGTACACTCTTATCTATGAATGCCACTATAACTAATCAACAAAATCAGGCTAAAGCACTATACTTATCATTGAATAATCAACTAAATTATATTAATTCTAACCCGAGTGACCCGGCTATTAACGATCTAATTAATTCCTATAACAGCAAGGTTAATCAGTACAATAACCTAGTTACAAATATTTCTGCTGAAATAACCAATTATAACCAACTAGTCAGTCAACGAAATCAAATATCGATTGCCCTAGTTTCTCTAGAGACTGAGATAAGCCCACCGACTATACCAACCAAGTAGTTTTTAAACTATAATATTGTTTAGATATGGCAAAAAAAGAGGCAGTCAGTTTTGTATGTTCGAGCTGTTTGGCGACCTTCAATCAGTGGAGTGGTCGTTGTCCAAGGTGTATGGAGTGGAATACCTTAGAAGAACAAGCTCCAATTTCAATTAGTTCATCAAAACTTAAAACTGGTCGGCCGTTAAATATCCTTAAACTAGACAGCCCTCTCGGAATGGATAGTAATCAACGTTATCCAGTTGGCTTTGAAGATATCGATGAAGTTTTAGGCGGTGGAGTGCTATCGGGTAGCGTTATACTTTTAACTGGTCAGCCAGGCATAGGAAAGAGTACCTTAATACTCCAGATGGCCCTTAATATAGCCAAAAACAAAAAAGTACTCTATGTATCCTCAGAAGAAACAACTTATCAAGTAGATCAAAGAAAGCTTCGAATCAAAGGCAGTAGTGAAAACCTATCAATCTCTAATAGTAATTCAACTGATGATATAGCCGCCAGCATAGATAGCGCCGATTACGATTTAGTTATCATCGATTCAATTCAGACTATTTCTTGCAGCTGGGTAGGCTCATCGGCGGGTTCGGTCGGACAAATTTCCAATTCAGCACAGGCTATCATTACATCGGCTAAAAGTTCTAACACAGCAGTAATTATAATAGGACATGTCACTAAAGACGGTTCGATTGCTGGTCCAAAAATCCTGGAACATATGGTTGATGTCGTTCTTTCGCTTGAGGGTGATAGGTATGGTGGTTTTAAATTGCTGAGATCGCTTAAGAATAGGTTTGGGTCGACTAATGAAGTCGCAATATTCGAGATGACGAGCAGTGGCTTTAAGACTATTAGTAATCCTTCAGAAATCTTACTTGACGAAAGACTAGACATTGACGGATCAGTTGTAACGGCTGCAATGGAGGGCTCCAGAGCAGTCTTAGTTGAAGTTCAGGCCTTAGTCAGCGCGACAAATTTTGGTTACCCGAAAAGGACAGCCAGTGGTTTCGACATAAACAGATTGAATCTATTAATTGCCGTGATCGAACAACGGACAAAAGTTAAGCTGTCTTCTAAGGATGTCTATATCAATGTTGTGGGTGGTATTAGCTTAAACGAGCCGGCTGCTGACTTAGCAATTTGTCTAGCTATTATATCAGCTCATCTTGGTACGAAAATTAAGAAAAATTTAGTTATTTTTGGTGAAGTAGGACTTTCGGGAGAGATAAGGCATGTCGCTTATGTGGATAAAAGACTTAAAGAAGCAAAAAAACTTGGTTTTGATGGTTGTTTAGGACCCAAGACTAAGGAGAATTTGTCAGGCAATAATCAAGCTAGAAACTTGGCCGAGATAATTTTGAATTATTTTTAGTAGATATTCATTGAACAGTGTAGTCAGTACCCTGTACATAGGCATCTGAGATACTAAGTTGATCACCGGAGATAATTGGTATTTTGGTGGTACAAGAAGTTGCGTCTGGCTGGGTAGTTAATGAAGTATCGCAGAGAGTTAAACCAGTAGTTACATCTTTGATTGTATATGGACCAATTCCTCCAGTCCATGAGATATCACTGTTGTTATTGGTAACGGATGTAATTGTAGGTATCGCAACAAAAGTAATCGATAATGGAGAACTATTGCCTTGGTAAAGTACGCTGTCGGTGACCGTCGCTATTAAGTTACCTGATCCACTTGAAGTGGGCGTGAAGGTAATTGGTATCGACTGAATGTCTGGTTGTGTAATTGGGATTGACGGGCCTGCAGTAGAACCGTTGGATGAAATTTGAATCGTTTGACCGTTAATCGCCATTGCGATATTGCCAGGGAACTGAGGATAGTTTGTTGGATCAGTCAACAGATGAGTACCTTGTTTAACTGTGGCCATGAAATTACACGAACCGTCACAGATATTATTTTTGGATCCGTAAAGATTATTGGCGGTTAGGGTGACGGTAGGAAGGTTATCGTTACAGTTATGAACATTATCTGTTTTGGTTGGTGAGGAAGAAGTTGTCCCTGATCCATTAGTTGATATATTCGGTGTACCACCGTTAACAAAAATATCAATATTCCAATTTGCTGTATCAGTGTTGGATTGTTGCTCGATTGCATCGGCTGGCGTACAGGTAGTAGCGACTAGTCCAGAGACTTTATCAATTTTAACTGATGAGTTAGAGGTTTTAGCATTGCCAACATACCAAGATGGGAATAATTCGTTGGCTGGACTTGGTTCGACATCACCGTAGTGGACATGTTTCGTAACTACGAATGCAGGCAAAACCTTTATATCACTAGGCTGAACCCAGTTTTGTGGTTTTAGATTTTGGTGGGCGAATTCCATCATGCCTCGGGTTAGTGGTTCAGTTAGATATTCCATTGTACATTCAGAGGAAAGACAGAGGTTAACATTTCTAGTGTGATTACCAACCCAGCTGACTGTAGCGTATTGAGTTGACCAGGAAGCCATTAGTCCATCGTAACCATTATTTGTAGTACCGGTCTTTATAGCGAAGTCCCAGCCGTTGAAACGGTGGAATTTGTAGCCGAAATGCGATAGAGGAGTACAGTTAGTCGCTGAACAGGAGCCCGGTAAGTAGCTGGCATTTGGGTCGGATAGCATATTGTCTACAATGTAGGCAGCATCTGGTTTCAAAACTTGAGTACCTTTAGGTTGAGTCCACTGGTAGAGGACTTTATTGTCTGAGTTGGTTATTCTAACAATGAAGGTTCTTGGTATGGCTTCACCCAGTCTTGCAATAGAAGCTAAGCCGTTGACATGATCATCAAGGTAAAGGAATCCACCGTCTCCAATAGCTGAAGCAGCGTAACATTGGGTAGTGTCAGAATAAGAAGCTGTTGTCATGTCTGTGCCTGGTTTATAGCAGTTATAGGTGTTTTGATGTAAGGATTGTGCGGTGGTGTTATCCATTAGAGCACTGGCGGTTGAAATCACTTTATTGATTGAATTAACATGTTCGTAGGAATTATCGTTAGGTACAGCTTCAAGCATCGCTTTGACAGCAGGAATATTACGTGATCCACCTAAGGCATACCTCAAAGTAAGTGGACCTGGAGACAAGAAATCATAGTCTTCAAGACAATTACCACCATTAACAGGTAAGGCTTTGTTGGTACACGGATAACCCGGTAGAGGTCCAGTTTGATCGTATAAGACCGATCCGGCTCCGACATTGTTGTTATTATTAATTAAAGTTGAATAATCATACGGTTTAAAACTTGAACCGGGTGGAATTAAAACGGAGGCCGCATAGTTAATCTGTCCATCTGTCGGATTGTTGAAATCCACGCCTCCGACTAAATCGACTATCCAACCAGTCTTAACATCTTCGGTTACGGTGGCTTCTTCGTCGGCTCGGCCGGCAGTCATTCGTTGGACGCTTGGGTAATTTTGGGCCACCAATTGCTCAGCGTGAGTTTGCATTGACATATCAAGAGTAGTTATAACTTTTAAACCACCTTTTAGATAGACTGAGCTACCAAATTGGCTGATCAGTTGTTGTTTGGCTGCTAAGACGAAGTAAGGTGCCTTAATATTTTGATAAAGCCCTTGTTGTTGATGAATCTGGGACATAATATCAACCGAAGCAGCTGCATCGGCTTGCGATTGAGTAATGTAATGCAACGATACCATTTGTTGCAAGACGTAATGTTGTCTATTTAAGAGTGCTGACTGAGAAAAGTAATTGCCTGTAACAGCTGGGTTATATTTACTATCTGAGTAGGGCGAATAATAGGTAGGTGCTTGGGGTATGGCAGCCAGCATCGATGCTTGAGCTAGCGTTAGATTGGCTGCTGAGGTTTGGAAATAATCTTCGGCAGCGGCTTCAACACCATAGTCGACTCCACCGTAAGGAGCGAGGTTAAGATAACCGACCAAAATATCATTTTTCGAGTATTCTCTTGCTACTTCAACGGCTAAAATTAGTTCTTTGACTTTCCTTATAATAGTACGATTATCTGTCCAGTTTTCATTTAGTTTGACTAGTTGCTGAGTTAATGTAGATCCACCTTGCAGAGATCCACCGGTAAGGTCGTTGACAGCGGCTCTAACTGTACCGGTAATCGAAAACGCACCTTCGTGATAAAAATTTTTATCTTCGATGGCTACAGTCGCTTCTTTCATGTAATTGTTAATTTGACTCGAAGGAACTGGTATACGTTTGACGGCGCTGTAATCTTGCCACAGAACCGTTTTACCTGTGCTGTCATAATAAGTTACGCTACCACCGACGTTACTTCCAGTTATATTATTTAATTGAGGTAAGTCTTTTCTAAAGTAAGCAAACAATCCGATTATTAGAAAGAATCCTATAACTATAAGAATTCCAAAAAGCTTAAGGAACATAATCAGACCATCTCGGCTAAACCAATATTCGAATTGGTGTTTTGGATGTAATCGGTAGGCTACCCTTAAGAATTTATTTTTAGGTAAACTTCTTAAGTAGAGAGCTTTTCGAGTGGCTTTTTCTGATTTTTTGTCTTTCCGACTTTCGGAAATAGTTCGGTTAATAGAGATAACTTTACCACTTTTTGTTTTTAGATTATTCCGACGTCTTGATCTATTTTTATCGTTTGAACCTTGCATTATTCTTAAAACTCCTAATCAACATCCAAGTATTAAATCTTATTATAACAATAAGAAATTAGTTTTTATAGATATATCTTATGATAAAATTTTAGATAAGATAATAATCAGTTTATACATAGAAAGGCTGATAAGAAGATGAAATTAAGCGAAGAATTGGTCTGGCGTGGCAGTATTAAGGATAAAACCTTCACTGATGATAAATATCTAGATCAACCACACGCTTTATATTTAGGTGTCGATGGTACGGCCGATAGCCTAACAATTGGAAACTTAGCTATTTTAATGTTGCTTATGAGATTTGTCTCAGCTGGCCATAAAGTCTTTATGCTTATTGGCGGAGCTACCTCTTTAGTTGGGGATCCTTCTGGAAAACTGACCGAAAGGAACCTAAAATCAGTTGAAGAGATTAGACATAATACCGAATCAATCAAAAAGCAGGTTGAAAAGATTTTTAATGATAATGTAAGTGGTCACCCGATATCGTTTGTCAATAATTATGATTGGTTTAAAGATATTAAATTGATGGATTTTCTGAGAGAAACCGGTAAGTATTTTGCTATTTCTGATTTAGTTAACAGAGATTTTGTTCAAACAAGAATAGATGAGTTAGGTGACGGTATAAGCTACACTGAATTTAGCTACACCCTTATTCAGGGGTATGACTTTTGGCATCTGTTTAAGAATTTCGGTGTTGATTTACAGATTGGTGGTTCAGATCAATGGGGTAATCTCTTGTCCGGTGTTTCTTTAATTAGAAAAAAAGAAAATGCAGAAGTTAATGCCTTGACCATTCCTCTTATTATCAACCGTACAACTGGTATTAAATTTGGAAAAAGCGAGTCTGGCGCGGTTTGGCTAGACGATAAAATGACTACCCCAACTATGTTTTACCAATTTTTCATAAATACCACTGATGACGATTTAGAATATCTAGTCAAAGCTTATACATTTATGAATAAAAATGAAGTTGATGAATTGGTTAGTCGCCACAAAGCTGAACCGGCTTCTAGGATTGGACAAAAAGAGCTGGCCTATCAAGTAACAAAGATAGTTCATGGCAAGAATAGCGCTGACTTGGCTGTTAAAGTCTCGCAAGTTTTAACTGGTCAAATACCTTTAACACAACTCTCCCAAGAGGAGATGAACGGCCTCAAACAAGAAGTGACCTTTAAACAAGTAGATAATAACGGTTCGATAATTGATATCCTAGTTGATGTTGGTTTAGCTGTTTCGAAAACAGACGCTCGGAATTTACTTAAATCTGACTCCATTTCGATTAATTTTAATAAGATCGATAGAGAAAACTTAACTGAATCAGATTTTCTGAACGGCCTTGCTCTAATTAAAAAGGGTAAAGCGTTTAAAGACAGCGCTTTAATTGCACTTTAGCTTGGCTAATTTAACGCACTTTAGTATATTGAATAACTATGGCAAATCAAAAAAACTTGAAAAAAGCGGATCAATATAATGACGAGAATCATAATTATTTAAGATACTGGGATAATCGTAAATACGAAAATCAAGCTGAAGTTATCGCCATTAACAAATTACTGAGCGGCAAACATTTTAAATTAGCGGTTGATTTAGGCGGTGGTTACGGTAGGCTATCAACAGTATTGGCTGAATATTCTGATAAGGTTGTTTTGTCCGAGCCTTCATCACAACAACTCGATATTGCCAAAAAGTATCTGAAAGATTTTCCTTCAATTGAAAGAAAAATTATGCAGGCCGATAATCTTGAATTTCCAACCGGTTCGGTAGATCTTCTGGCCATGGTTAGAGTTATGCATCATTTGCCCGAGCCTTCAGTCGAATTAGCCGAAATATCCCGGGTTTTATCTAAAGATGGCTACGCTATCATAGAGGTAGCTAATTATGCTCATTTCTTAAATCGAATTAGGTTATTCGTTAAAGGGAAGAAATTACCAACCACGCCGGTCGATATTCGGTCAAAAGAGCATCGTAATCAAAACGAGATACCTTTTGTTAACCATAACCCAAGAACGGTTATTTGGCAGTTCGATCAAGCTGGTTTGATAGTTGAGAGAGTATTGTCAGTTTCTAATCTTCGACATCGAATTTTTAAATCTATTTTACCGATGTCCGCTTTATTGTTTTTAGAAAAAGTTTTGCAACAACCTTTGTCCGGAACATATTTTGGTCCGAGCATCTTCTTCTTGCTCTGCAAAAAATAATCTATTAGTTGATACAATAGATTTAAATATGTCTGAAATGTTTTCCTCGATTAATTTAGACGATAATTTGTCTCTGATTAAAGGCGTCGGGCCATCTCTCAGTAATAATTTTAAAACTTTAAATATTAACACTGTTAGGGATTTAATTTATTATGCACCTCGTCGATATGATGATTATTCTGAGCTGTTAAAAGTTAAACAATTTAAACCTGGACTAATCAGTGCAAAACTAACTATTAATAATGTAAGTGGAAGATATGTTCGTCGTGGACTTCATATTACAGAGGCTTTGGGTAGTGATGAAACCGGCAGCGTCAGGCTGGTATGGTTTAATCAACCCTATAGAGTTAAAAACATCAAAAACGGCGTAGTCTACTATGTATCTGGTAAATTTGGTCTGTCTTCAGGTCGGATGTTAATAGTAAGTCCAGCCATCGAAATCGAGTCTGATTTCCCAATCAACACTAATGGAATTTTGCCAGTATATAAGACTAATAAAAACTTAACCATAACCCAGATAAGGCGTAGTATCCGGGCGATCTACAGCCGTAATTTTAAAATAAAAGATTATATGCCCCCGATAGTAATTAAGCAGGAAGGTTTAATATCGCTTGCGGCAGCCTTGAAAAATCTACATTTCCCGAAATCACAAGAGGACTTAAGCTTAGCTAGGCTAAGACTAAGTTTTGACGAAATATTTGCTCTCAGTCTGGTTAGCTTCAAAAACCGAGAAATTCTAAAAAATGAGCATGCTAATGTCGTTGAAATAGATGTTGATCTTGCTAAAAAGTTTATAAAAAAGCTACCTTTTAATTTGACTGATTCTCAGCGAGCTGTAATTTGGCGGATTTATTTAGATTTAGCAAAAGATAGACCAATGAACAGATTATTGGAAGGTGATGTTGGATCCGGGAAAACTGTAGTGGCATTAATGAGCGCCTTAATGGTCATGAATAAAGGTTGGCAGGTCGCCTTTTTAGCCCCAACCGAGGTTTTAGCCAAACAACATGCCAATACTATTTTTAAATTACTTAAAGGGCTTGGTCTTGAAAAAAAAGTTGGCTTATTGGTCGGAAGTATGTCTTTAAACCAGAAAAAAATTGTCAAAGAAAAATTAGCTAAAAATGAAATTTTATTAATAGTTGGTACTCATGCTTTGCTGGAGAGCGATGTATCACTTAAACAATTAGCTCTTTTAATTGTTGATGAACAGCATCGGTTTGGAGTTAACCAAAGGAAAATATTACAGTTAAATGCTGATACAATTCCACATTTACTGACTCTTTCCGCTACGCCAATACCAAGGAGTCTAGCCTTAACGCTTTTCGGTGAGTTATCAATTTCTCGGCTAACTGAAAAACCACACCAATCGACGAATATCAAAACTGAAATAATTGCTGAGAGCAACATCAATCATGCCTACAGTGTAATAGAACAAGAAATTAAGCAAGGTCATCAGGTTTTTGTGGTTTGCCCGTTGATTATTAAATCAGAAACTAAATCAAGACGGAAAGATGTTCACTCTGTTTATCAAGAGCTTGGAGAGGTTTTCCCTAAGTTTAGGCTTGGACTTCTCCACGGTAAGCTATCGGCCGATGAAAAAGACAGGGTTTTATCTGATTTTGTTACCAAAAAACTCGACTTAGTAGTCTCTACTACCGTTATTGAAGTTGGTGTAGATGTACCCAATGCGACTGTTATGGTTATTTTTGACGCTGAATCATTTGGTCTTGCTCAGATACATCAGCTTCGTGGTCGAGTTGGTCGAGGTAAACATAGCGGTTTCTGTTTCCTGATAGGAGATGAAGATATATTAAAAAATGAACGGATGAATTCATTAGTGCGTTTATCGAGCGGTTTCGAACTGGCCGAGGTAGATCTTAAATTAAGAGGGCCGGGAGCATTTTACGGACTATCACAGCACGGACTGACTGATCTCAAATTTACCGAGTTTTCTAATCTGGAATTTATCAAAAAAGTTAAAACAGTCGCTCTTCGGTTTTTCACAGATAATCGTATCAGTGACTTTAAAGATTTAGACGATAAGGTTTCGGAACTGGCTTCTATTCGAACGTTAGATTAGGTAGTGATTGATTAATAGCATAAAATAGATATTGGTTTATGTATTCAGGTACAACTTTTCGAAAAAATTCAGGCAAAATTATCGGCGTTCATCAAAAAATTGACCGATTAGCTAGAAGAAATCTTAATCTTGTCGACGGCGCCATCAGGTTTCCGTCAGTTAAAAGTATTTTGCATTTTGAAGGTTATAACGGTCCAGATGCGATTAAAAGAAAAAGCCCGGCCAAAAATGAACCTTGGCATTTTATTTCACCGTATGATATCGATGATAATGAATTGATTCACGCGATTACGTATCACTACAATAATTTAGTCTTAGCTTTAAGAAACAAAAATAATGAAAGATCAGCTTTTGAAGCAGCATGGCTGTCACATGCTCTAGTTGATGGCCTGACGCCGGCCCACCACTACCCTTATGAAGAAAAACTGGAGGAACTACGGATGGGACAGACTCGAGACACCAGAGATACTCTCAGGAATCGACTGATCATGAGCGGTGAGAAAAAGAGACATATAATTCATAATAACTGGCGAATGTGGGGTCCTAAAGGACTTTTTATAACCCATGCCGCCTTTGAGATTGGCGTTGCCGGAATTATGGCTCCACTGTCTTTTAAAAAATCTGTTCCAAGCCAAAGTGATATTGAACAGTTCAGACTAGGGATAGATAAGTGGTATCGTCGTTTAGCTCAAGACATTGCATCCCACGGTTTATACGATGACTTTTATCAGCATGGCTGGACTATTAATCTATCTTCTAAAATTCGTAAATATTTAGCCCCTGTATTAATTAAATCAGTCACAATTGCTTGGTACAGTGCATATATTGATAGTAAAAAATGAAACTTGATTTGACTGTCGTCGCCGGAACTTTAAAAAATCGAACTTTCTATTCGCCTGATAGTCCTAAAACTCATCCAATGAGCTCTAAAGTCCGACAAGCAATCTTTAATATGTTGGGGGATATTTCAGGGTTGAGCATACTTGATGTTTTCGCTGGCAGTGGAGCCTTTAGTATTGAGTCTATTTCAAGAGGAGCAGAAAGTGCAGTTATGGTTGAAAATAATTACTTGGCTATTAGCGCCATTAAGACATCTATCAAAAGATTAAAATTATCAAACCAACTAAAGCTTATGCCTATATCAAGCGAAGCTTATTTAAAGGATAATAACGGCAACAAGTTTGATATTGTTTTTGCCGATCCACCATACGATGATTTACCGTCAAACTTTGCTGACCTTAATACTAAAATAGCCAGTGAAGGCTTGTTGATTTTATCAGTACCAAAACAAAATGAGCAAGCCATTAAACAGCAGTTCTTGGATCTAAAATTGTTAAAGCAAAAAGAATATGGCAAAGTTTTAATTCTAATTTATAAAAAATAAATTAATACTGTAAAATATATAACTATAAAGCCACTAAATTCGCGCGAGTGGTGAAATGGTAGACACGCATGCCTTAGGAGCATGTGCCGCAAGGCATGGAGGTTCAAGTCCTCTCTCGCGCACCATTTAATATTATGAAATTAAACATAAACCCCTACAAAGGTTCGAGAGATTTTTATCCTGAAGATAAAAGGGTTTTGAAGTACCTGTTTGCTAAATTAACAACTGTTGTGCAGAGCTATGGTTACGAAGAATATGATGCGCCTATGCTTGAAGAGTATGACCTATATGCTGCCAAGAGCGGGACCGAGATAGTTTCTCAACAGACATATAATTTTACAGACCGAGCTGGCAGAAAATTAGCAATTAGACCCGAAATGACACCTTCCGTTAGTCGAATGGTTGCCAGGAAAAGACAAGAACTAAGTTATCCGTTAAGGTTATACAGTATTCCGAACCTCTGGCGCTATGAGAGACAGCAAAAGGGCCGTTTCCGGGAACATTGGCAGTTAAATGTTGATTTATTCGGATTGAGCGGTCTTCAAGGTGATAACGAAATTATTTCAGTCGCTGATGATATTTTTCAAGCACTAGGCGCTAGCCGCAAAATGTATAAGATTAAGTTAAACAGTCGAAAATTCATGGAATATTTCTTTAATGAATTTCTTGGTCTCAACGATGAAAAAACTAAACTTATAATGAAGTTAATAGATGGTGTTCATAAAATGGCCATAACTGATTTTATATCACAGGTTGATGAGATTATTGATGATTCCGATCGCCAAAGACTAGTGGTAGAAAAACTAATTGACTTAATCAAAACAGATAAAATCAAGGATTTACCGGACAAGCTGAAAAATCATTCTTCACTTGATACTATCAAAGAAGTCTTCCGACTTAACGACGATAAGATAAATTTAGTCTTCGACCCAACAATTATGCGTGGTTTTGATTATTACACCGATATTGTCTTTGAAGTATTTGATGAAGACCCTGATAATAATCGTTCTATGATGGGCGGTGGACGATACGACGGTTTAGTTGGTTTGTTTGGTGTAGAGCCTATCTCGACAGTTGGTTTTGGCTTGGGTGATGCAACTTTATTCAACTTCGTCAATAATCATGGACTATTACCTGATCTACCGACTGAGACTGATATCTATGCTATTTCATTAGATGTCGACCTAGAATCAATCAATTCGATTTTGAAATCAATTAGGCGTAATGGGATTAACATTGCTGAAGGTTGGCGAGGAAAAAAAATGAGCGATCAAATTACCATTGCACTTAAGAAAAAGATCCCTTATGTTTTAATAATCGGTCCCGAAGAGATCAAGACCGGAAAACTTACCCTCAAAGAGCTATCAACTAAAAAAGAATACAAACTTGATACTTCTGAACTGATTAATTTCTTTAATGACAAATAAATATTTTTTTGTCCAAATTTCAAAATCCTGTTATCATTTTAGTCTATGCAAGTAAATATCACCGACAATAAACCGACAAAAGTAACTTTTTCTGCCATCGCAGATAAGGAGCTTTTAAATAAGCATTTAAACTTGGTTCTTAATCAATTCGCTAAAACCTTATCATTGCCTGGATTTAGAAAAGGTCACATACCAACATCAATTGTTGAAAAGAATGTTGATCCATCGACTCTCCAAACAGAATTTTTGGACTCGGCGCTAAACGATTTATATACTTTGGCTATTCGAGAATTGAAGCTTATGCCAGTCGATAAACCAAATGTTTCGATAAAAAAATTTGTACCATACGAGACTCTTGAAGTAACCTTTGATGTGGAAAGAGTAGCTGACATATTATTACCAGATCTTAAAAAGCTATCAACTAGAAAAAAGAAAGCGATTGCTTCTTCAAAAGATATCGATAAGGTAGTCGATGATTTAATTGCTAAAGAGTCTGTCAGACAAGAATCTAAACAGCCAGCTAAATTAAATGATGAAGTTATTTTTGATTTCGAAGGCAGTGACGAGAAAACCAAAGAACTCATTGATGGCGCTAAGTCTGATGATTATCCTCTAGTTTTGGGCTCCAACAGTTTTATACCGGGTTTCGAGGAGCAGCTAGTTGGTTTAAAAAAAGGTGATAGTAAAGAGTTTAAGATTACATTTCCAGCCGACTACCATCAAGCTAAACTTCGTAACAAAAAAACAGTCTTCAAAGTCAAGATTAAATCAGTCAATAAACTCGTAAAACCACAATTAGACGAGAAATTACTAGCTAAATTCGGGCCTTTTAAAACTATCGATGACCTAAAAAAAGCAGTCGCCCAGCAAATAGAATCGGAAGATGCGTCGAGAAATAAACAAACTTTTGATAATCAAATAGTTGAGGAATTGGTCGCTAAGACCAAGATTGAATTACCAGAAAGTTTAATTAACACTGAGCTAGAAAGAATTTTGCAACAAGATAAAGCTGCTCTTGAATCTCGAGGTCAGACATTTGCTGATCATTTGAAAGATGAAGGTGTTAGCGAAGAAGAACACACTAAACAGAATCGCGATGCAGCAGAGAAACAAATCAAAGCTGGCTTAGTGCTATCTAAATTAGCTTCCGACCTAGGTATTAAGGTTAGCGACGATGAACTAAAAACTCGACTCAATTTGCTTAAGAGTTATTATCAGTCAGATGATTATATGGTTAAAGAGCTCGAGACAGAAGATGCCCAACTTGATATAAAAAATAGAATGCAAATCGAGAAGACTCTCGATCATCTAGATACTCTGTTAAATAAATAAAATTAGCACTCTTGACATGTGAGTGCCAATAATCTACTATGTATTTATATGATAAACAATCCACAATCTGTGTTAGTGCCAACGGTTATTGAAAATGAAGGACGATATGAAAGGGCCTATGATATCTACTCTCGCCTTTTAAAAGAGAGAATTATCTTTTTAGGTGATGAAGTAAATCAAGTAACGGCCAATCTAATTGTAGCTCAGTTGTTATTCCTGCAGGCCGAAAATTCGAGTAAAGATATTTATCTGTATATAAATAGTCCGGGTGGTAGTGTTTATGACGCGCTAGCTATTTACGACACGATGAAGTTTGTTAAAAACGATGTTCAAACATTTGGTATCGGTGTTCAAGCTTCAGCTGCTGCATTTCTGCTTAGTTCCGGTACCAAAGGCAAAAGATTTTTATTACCCAATTCAACGGTAATGATTCATCAGCCTAGTTCAGGAACACGAGGCAAGGTAACTGATCAGGAAATTGATTTACAAGAAAGCCTCCGACTAAAAAGACTGTTAGAATCTATTATGGCCGGAAATACTGGTCAAAAAGCGGAAATCATTCACCAGGATATGGAAAGAGACAAATGGTTATCGGCCGACGAAGCTGTTAAATACGGGTTAGCTGATAAAATAATAAAAGCAGTCTAAATAGTTTGTCTCGATTGGTTAGAGAACGCATTGTAAACAGATAGTTTTCCAAGATAGATAGTCTGACCCTCTAAAACTTCATTTAAATTCTTGATAAGTGGAGTTTCATTAGCAGTAGTATCGGCTTCGAATACGCCCAAAAGAAGTGTTACGGGCGTTGGTTTGTGGGCTTTGGAATTATCTGATATATCTTGATTAAGTCTGGGTCTGAGTAGACCGAGACCAAACTGAACGGCGTGCCGTTCTTCATATATAACTGATCCTTCTTCGTTAAAATTTGTTATATTGTTAAGTTTTAATCGAATGTCTTTAAGATTATCTTTTTTTAGGGTCTTACATTCTACAGAGTCAATTTTGGTTTTTAGACCATAATCTAATTGTAGGACGGGAAATAAAGTTGAGGTTTTGATTTTGTCTATTACTTCATCGGACGATGTCGTCCCCTCAACTAGTGGATTATTTTTTTGTCGAGCCGATTTAATTTCCGAACCTAAGGCATATACTACGCCAGGCGTACTTTTAAAAATAATTTGGCAAGAGTTTTGACTGGCAATTTGATTTATTTTACTTAATAAATCAAGATTATCACCGGCTTGTAGCGGCCGACCGATATCATTGTAAAAGATTTGTTCTCCGTTTCGATTCAACAAATGAGCATTTCGCTGTTTATACATAGATGCCTTAGTTCGTAGTATTTTATAATATTATTTGAAAAATACAAGTATGATAATTAGACTCTTTCTAATGTAGTTGACAATTGTTCTAGAAACAGTTTAGAATGTAATACAAGAAGTAGTGTAAGACAGGCTTTTTATGTATTTATCTAAAAACCCCCTGCTTAGTTTCCTTCGCGCGAATTATAAACAAAAATACAATAAAACAGATAAAAATGGGTTTAAAACCCCATTTGTTAATTATTAGTTATTATCAAGAATAATATAGGGGGCGTTGATTTTAAATGGTCAATTCTAGTGTCGTCAAATCTAAAAACGAGAAGCGAGTCTATTACACTAAAAAAGATAACTATATTGAAATTCCAAACTTGATTGAGCATCAAAACAAGTCATTCGCTTGGTTGGTTCAAGAAGGTTTAGGTGAGTTATTCGCTGAGATAAGTCCAATTGAAGACTATACTGGCACTAAATTAACTCTTAAGTTTCTCGATTATCATTTCGATGAGCCAAAGATTTCTGAGTGGGAAGCTCGTGAGAATAATGTTACCTATGAAGCTCCGTTACTAGCTCGAGTTGAGTTAACTAATAAAATAACCGGAGAAGTTAAAGAACAGGAAATCTATCTTGGTGACTATCCCTGGATGACAGACCGTGGGACATTTGTTATAAACGGCGCTGAAAGAGTTGTCGTTAGCCAGCTTATCAGATCAGCTGGTGTTTTCTTTACCGGCGAACAGCATGCTCTGAATTTGCTTTACGGAGCTAAAGTTATTCCGGGACGAGGTGCTTGGCTAGAATTTGAAACTGCCGCCAATGGGTCTATATATGTCAAAATTGACCGAAAGAGAAAGTTGCCCGTTACGACTCTACTAAAAGCTTTAGGCATGACTGAGTCGGCTATCAAAGATCAGATGAAACATGTCGATACTGGCCGAGTAAGTTACGTTGAAGCTACTCTAGATAAAGATCCGTCTAAGGGTCAAAACGAAGCTTTAATTGAAGTTTATCGAAGGCTTAGACCGGGTGATTTAGCCACTGTAGACAACGCTAAAACGTTAATTGAAAACATGTTCTATAACTTTAAGCGTTTTGATTTCTCAAGAGTTGGACGTTACAGAATGAATAAGCGGCTAAATATGGATGTTCTAAATACGATTGAAAATCGTGTTATGCGACTTGAGGATATTTTGGCAATCATAGCTGAAATTATCCGTCTTAATAATACTCAGGAACAACCAGATGATATTGATAGTTTGGCTTCTAGAAGAATAAGACTAGTCGGCGAATTAGTTCAACGACAATTCAGAATCGGCTTATTGCGTATGGAAAGAAACACCAAAGATCGAATGTCTATGTCGGATATTGAGGCTGTTTCGCCAACTCAGTTAATCAATGCACGTCCAATTGTTGCTTCTGTACGTGAGTTCTTTGCATCTTCCCAGTTATCGCAATTCATGGATCAAATCAACCCATTATCTGAACTTGCTACTAAGAGACGATTGTCATCAATGGGTCCAGGTGGACTTAACCGAGAAAGAGCTGGTTTTGATGTTCGTGATGCTCATGCTACCCATTATGGACGAATCTGTGCCGTTGAAACTCCTGAAGGTGCCAACATTGGATTGGTACTAAATATGGCAAGTTACACCAAGGTTAATGAATTCGGATTTTTAGAGACCCCTTATCGAAAAGTTATCAATGCCTTGCCAACCGATAAACTTTTAGGTGAAATTTCTTTAGTCGATTATGTTGATGAAAAAGAAAAAGTATTAGTTAAAGCCGATAAAGTCATCACTAAGGACGACATCGCTAAATTATCTAAAGTTAAATCTAGAATCACTTGGCCTGTAAAAGCTAGAGTAAGTGACGAAATTGTTTATTTGGATGCCGATCAAGAGGCTTCGGTCGTGATTGCATCAGTCGGATCTGAAGTAGACGAAAAAGGCTACTTTGTTAGTGAACGCGTAAGCGCCAGAATAAATCTAAAAGCTGGTGAAGTCAGTGCTGACGAAGTTAATTATATTGATGCAGCTCACAACCAGATTATTGGATCAACAGCCGGCCTAATTCCATTTATTGAAAAAAACTATGTTCTTAGAAGTCTAATGGGTTCTAATCAGCAACGACAGGCTGTGCCCTTAATTCAACCAGAAAGTCCAATTGTTGGAACTGGTCTGGAAGAGATTGTTGCTAGGAATACTGGTCAAATAGTAGTAGCTGAGGCTGACGGTAAAGTTATTAGCGCTAGTGCTAAAAAAGTCGTAATTGAATATAAGGACGGTAGTAAAACCTACTTACCAGCTAGGTTTGTTCGAAGCAATGAGGGTACCTCAATAAATCAAAAAGTTGTTGTAAGATCAGGTGAGACAGTCAAAAAAGGCGATGTGATACTAGAAGGAATGTCCATTAAAGATGGTGAATTGGCTCTTGGCAAAGATCTTGTTACTGCATTTATGCCATGGTCTGGCTACAACTTTGAAGACGCTATCATCATTAGTCGTAAATTAGTTGAAGACGATACTTTGACCTCGATTCATATCGTAGATTTTATGATTGAAGTTCGCGAGACTAAGCTTGGTCCGGAAATTGTTACAAGAGATATTCCTAATGTATCTGAAGAGTCATTAAGACATTTGGATGAAAACGGCATAGTCAGAATTGGTGCTGAAGTTCACCCTGGAGATATCCTGGTTGGAAAAATTACACCAAAAGGAGAACAAGAATTAAGCTCCGAAGAAAGACTACTACGTGCTATTTTCGGCGAAAAAGCTAAAGAAGTTCGTGATACATCACAAAGAATGAGTAATGGTAAACACGGTAAAGTCGTCGGCGTTAAAATTTTCTCCAAAGAAACCGGTCACGACTTAAAAGCTGGTGTTATCATGCAAATCAAAGTATTTGTCGCCCAAATGAGAAAAATATCAGTCGGAGATAAATTAGGTGGTCGACACGGAAACAAAGGTGTTATCGCCAGAATTCTTCCAATTGAAGATATGCCTTATATGGAGGATGGTACTCCAGTTGACATTATTCTAAACCCATTAGGTGTGCCTTCACGTATGAACCTAGGACAGCTATTTGAGGTTCACTTGGGAATGGCTGCTAGGGCACTTGGAATTAAAGTTGCCTCACCATCTTTCAACGGTGTTTCTTTATCGAAAATTCAAGAATTGCTTAAAGAAGCTAAGTTACCAGAAGATGGTAAGCAGCAGTTATTTGATGGTCGTACCGGTGAGGCTTTCAAGGAAAAAACCACTGTTGGTTCAATGTATATGAACAAGTTAAACCACATGGTAACCGACAAGATTCATGCTCGTTCGACTGGTCCGTACACCATGGTTACTCAACAGCCTCTTGGCGGTAAAGCTCAAAATGGTGGGCAAAGATTTGGTGAAATGGAAGTATGGGCGCTAGAGGCTTATGGTGCAGCTACCACATTACAGGAAATGTTAACTATTAAGTCCGATGATGTTTATGGACGATCAAAAGCCTATGAATCAATCATTAAGAAAAATAAAATACTTGGACCTAAAGTTCCAGAAAGCTTTAATGTCTTAGTTAAAGAACTACAAGGTCTCGGTTTGAAGGTTGATTTAATTAAATCAGAAAGCATTATTGATGCTGAGGATATATTAGCTTCTAATATTCACGAGGAAGCTGTCCATCCATCAACAGTCGATGTTCCAGAGCCGATTGCTTCCGATATTGATGTAACCGATGAAGTTCCGGGTGATGATCTATCTCTAGTTGATTTAGATGATGATTTATCTGATGATTTCACTGTATCGGTAAATGTTAATGATGATGACGATGACCAGACTACAACAAACGATGAAGAAGAAAAGGAGTTAGCATAATGAATCCAAATTACTATCAATCGCTTAGCGCTGATATTTCTGAGTTTGATGCCGTTCGACTGGCTGTTGCAAGTCCTGGCGATATCTTAGACTGGAGTTACGGAGAAGTAACCAAGCCCGAGACAATTAACTACCGTACTCAAAAACCGGAAAGAGACGGCTTGTTTTGTGAAAGAATCTTCGGACCAGTTAAAGACATTAACCCACATGATGCTAAATACAAAGGTGTTCGAAGCCGAGAAGCTGCTGTTGACAAAAAAGGTGAGCTTGTCACTAAATCAATAGTTCGACGTGAGAGAATGGGTCATATTAGTCTTGCAGTACCAGTTGCTCATATTTGGTTCTTAAAGGGCACTCCGAGTGCTATGGGATTAATTCTAGGTCTAACTGTTAAAAATCTAGAAAAGATTGCCTACTTCGCATCTTACGTTATTAAAACAGTTGATACAGCTAAAAAAGAACAATTATTGGCTGACAAAGAAGCTGAGTTCAATGCCGCTAAAGAAGCTATTAAACTACGTTTTGAAAATGAAGTTAAAAATGAAGACTCTAATGTAAAGGCACTCGCTGAACTACAGAATAAAGAAATGACCGAGTTAGTCGATAATTTCAACGAATTTAAAGAACAAATAGACGGGCTTAATAAGTTTGCTTTAATTTCGGAAACCGATTATCGAAATTTACCAGATAATTTAAAAGAGCTAGTTACGGTTGGTATGGGTGGCTCAGCCCTTCGTGATTTACTTGAAGCTGTAAATCTCGATTCATTAATCGACGATTTAAGCAAAGAAGCCGAAGATGCTAAGGGTCAGCGAAAGAAAAAAATCATGAAGAGACTTCGCTTGATTGAGAGTATGAAAAAAGCTAATATCGAGCCAAGTTCTTTATGTATTTCTGTTTTACCTGTTATCCCTCCAGATTTGAGACCAATGGTACAGCTAACTGGTGGAAGGTTTGCCACTAGCGATCTTAACGATCTTTATAGACGAGTAATCAATCGAAACAATCGATTGAAAAAACTAATCGAATTAAACGCTCCGGAAGTAATTAGACGGAATGAACAGAGAATGTTACAAGAAGCAGTTGATGCCTTAATAGATAACAACTCTACTAGAAGCGGCCGGGCAGTTGCCTCAACCGGACAGAGAAGAAAATTGAAGAGTTTATCCGACCTCCTAAAAGGTAAGCAAGGACGTTTTAGACAAAACTTACTCGGTAAGAGAGTAGATTATTCTGGTCGTTCAGTTATAGTTGCCGGACCAGATCTTAAGATTAATCAATGTGGTTTGCCGAAAATGATGGCACTTGAATTGTTTAAACCGTTTGTCATAGGAGAACTAATTGAAAAAGAGCTAGCACACAACATTAGAAGCGCCACTCGATTAATCGAAATGGGTGAAACAGTTGTCTGGGATGCTCTTGATACAGTTATTAAAGATAAGTATGTTTTACTAAACCGTGCGCCTAGTCTTCACCGATTAAGTATTCAAGCTTTTATGCCAGTACTTATTGAAGGACGAGCTATACAGCTTCACCCACTAGTATGTAAAGGTTTTAACGCCGACTTTGATGGTGACCAAATGGCCGTACACCTTCCTCTGAGTGATGAAGCACAAGCTGAGGTCAGAGATATCATGGTTGCTAGCAAAAACTTGCTTAAACCAGCTGATGGTTCTCCAATTCTTCACATTGAACAGGATATCGTACTTGGTTGCTACTACTTGACCTATATTAAACAAAAGTACTCAATCGAAGACACTAAAGTGTTTGAGTCCTTAGATGAGGCCTCGATGGCTTACGACGCTGGTATAATTGCCGTTCAAAGTTTTGTTAAATTGCCGTTTAAGGGTCAGATTAGGCATACTACTTTTGGAAGAATTTTGTTCAATGAAGCATTTCCGGAAGATTTTGATTTTCAAGACGATGTTATGACCAAGAAGCGTTTACAGAAGTTAATGGTAGACATTTACGCTAAGTACGGCCAGGAAATGACAGCCGAAATTGCCGATACCCTTAAAGAGGTAGGATTTTACTATGCAACAGTATCGGGGTTATCAATGGGTATGAATGACTTCGTACCGGTTGAGGGTATGGATAAGGTTATTGATGAAGGTGAAGATATTGCTTCTAAAATTGCTGATGATTTCGCCGCTGGATTCATAAATGATGATGAAAGACATCGATTGATTGTTGAACACTGGACTAAAGTTGATGCCAGAGTTGGTGATATGCTTTCAAAACAGATGGTCAACGTCGACTCATCCATGGCTATTGCTATTTATTCAGGTGCTCGAGGTAATATTTCTTCCATGAAAGACACAGTAGGTATGCTTGGTATTAGATCCGATGCTTCGGGACAAGCTATTGAATTACCAATTAAGTCAAGCTATATGAAGGGACTCGAACCACTAGAGTACTTTACCGGTACTAGAGGTACCAGAAAGTCTCTAATAGATATCGCCCTAAAGACTGCCGATGCTGGTTATCTAACAAGACGATTGGTTGATGTGGCGCAAGACGTCTTTACTATTTCAGACGATGAAAATGATCCTGGATTTACGATGCTTAGATCCGATGCAGCTGAAATCGGAGTAAGCTATTCATTCCGATTAACTGGACGATACGCTGCTGATGCTGTTAAAGGATACGTCAAAAAAGGCGAACTAATTACTGCAGAAATCGCTGAAAAAATGGAAAAAGATGAAAACGTTGATGCAGTTAAAATAATGAGCGCATTAAGCTGTACTAGTGTTTGGGGAATTCCTCAAAAATCTTATGGACTAGATCCATCATCAAATGAGTTAGTCGCGGATCGTCATCCAATTGGCGTAATTGCAGCTCAAAGTATAGGTGAGCCTGGTACTCAGCTTTCCCTAGACAGTAAACACCGAGGTGGTTCTGTTATGCTTGATGAAACTGCACAGGGTCTTTCTCGTATTGAAGAGTTGTTTGAAGCTAGGAATCCAAAAGGTCAAGCCTATCTGTCAGAAATTGACGGTGTAGCAACTCTAAGTGAAGAGAGTAACCAGTACATAATTTCGGTAACACCTGATAATGTTAAGCCAATTAAATTTAAGCTTACCGACAGAAAAGCTTTTGTTGCCGATAAGTCTGAAGTTGCCTTAGGCCAATTACTAGCTGCTCATGAAGATAATTCAGAGCCAATCTTAGCTCCAATCGGTGGTTCGGTTGAAGTCACCAAAACTGATATAATTTTGACGCCTTCTAAACAAAGTGTCTTGAGATATGAAATCCCAAGTTTCAAACAGATAATGATTAAAGATGGTGACAGTGTTGTTGCTGGACAGAGATTAACTAACGGATCAATTAATCTGCAAGATTTGATGAGACTTCAAGGAGTTGAAGCGACTCAAAGATACATCATGAATGAAATTCTACGAATCTTTGCCGGCCAAGGCCAGAACATTTCTTCGAAGCACCTTGAGATTATAGTTCGACAAATGTTCTCACGAGTTCAAGTCGAAGAGCCGAACGATAGTGATTTCGTAACTGGCGATATAGTTTCAAAATTATCTGTTGCTGAACAAAATGAGCGTCTGGTCAACGACAATAAGCAACCAGCTGTCGTGATTCAACTATTGTTGGGAATTACTAAAGCTAGTCTTTCAACCGACTCATTCCTTTCTGCAGCATCCTTCCAGGACACAACAAGGGTACTAATAGCTGCTGCTACTAGCGGTAAAACTGACAAACTATTCGGTCTTAAAGAAAATGTTATATTAGGACGAAAGATACCTGTCGGTACTGGTTATAGGAGTAAGGAAGACGTCAATTTAGAAGTTAAAGATGTCGACTTAGTTGATAATTTAGCATAAGTTTGCTAAAGTATATCGGAATATATATTATTTAAGACTCCGAGCTTTGAATAAGAAGGGAATAATTGTTGTTAGCGGCATCTGGCGACAATCCCCTGAAGCGGTAGAGTTAAACACAAGGAGAATAAATGCCAACTATTAATCAATTAGTCAGGAAGTCTAGATCAAAGACTACTACTAAGACAAAATCACCAGCTATGGGCAGAGTGGTGAATAATCTAAAAAATAAATCTTACGAAAAGCCTTCACCATTTAAACGTGGAGTTTGCGTTAAGGTTACTACTAAAACACCAAAGAAACCAAACTCAGCACTTCGAAAAGTTGCGCGTGTTCGTTTAACTAATGGTTATGAAGTTTGGGCTTACATTGGTGGCGAAGGCCACAATTTACAGGAACATGCTGTAGTCCTAGTTCGCGGCGGACGTGTTAAAGATTTACCAGGTGTGAGATACCACATCGTTAGAGGTGCTTTCGATTTGCAAGGCGTTAACAACCGTAAACAAGGTCGTTCTAAATACGGTGCTAAGGCGGAGAAAAAATAATGCCTAGAAAAGTCACTAAATCATTAATTAGACAAGTTAAACCTGATCGAGTTTATAACAACATCAAGGTACAGAAGTTAATCAACCGTATCATGAAACAAGGCAAAAAACAGTTAGCCGAGAAATTGGTTTATGACGGTATGGCACTTGCTGCCAAAAAATTAAAAGTCGATAATCCTCTGGATGTCTTTGAACAAGCCTTTAGGAACATTGAACCACATATGGAAACACGATCCAGAAGAGTCGGTGGTGCTAACTATCAAATACCTTTTGAAGTAAGAGGCCAAAGACAAAACCATCTTACAACTATGTGGTTTGTGGCAGCTTGTAGGGCCAAAAAAGGCACTAACATGACTGAATGTATTGCTTCAGAGCTGGTTGATGCTTATAACAATACCGGTACATCTGTTAAGAAAAAAGAAGATACGCATAAGATGGCTGAATCGAACCGAGCATTTGCTCATTTCGCTCGAATGGCTTAAATCAAATAAAAAGGGACTATTATGGCAGAAAAACAATACACGATTGATAAGTTAAGAAACATTGGAATCATTGCTCACATTGATGCAGGTAAAACTACTACTACTGAGGGAATACTTTATCGTACTGGTTTAAAGCATAAGATTGGAGCAGTCCATGAGGGTGAAACTACAACTGATTGGATGGCTCAAGAAAGAGAACGTGGGATCACCATTGTTTCCGCAGCTGTTACTTGTTATTGGAAGAATCACCAAATTAACATTATCGATACTCCGGGACACATTGACTTTACTGTTGAGGTTGAACGAAGTCTTCGAGTACTAGATGGTGCTGTAGTTGTATTCGACGGTAAAATGGGTGTTGAAAGTCAATCAGAAACTGTTTGGCGACAAGCCGATAAATACGGAGTACCTAGGATTTGTTTTATTAATAAAATAAATCAAACCGGTGGAGACTTCTATAAATCTCTCGAGTCTATTCATAATCGTTTATCTAAAAGAGCGTTTCCAATTCATTTGCCAATTGGCTTTGAGCAATCAGTTAGCGGTGTTGTTGACTTAATATCGATGAAATCGTATTCCTACAAAAGTTTTACCGACCATGAACTTATAGTTGGTGAGATTCCAGCCGATATGATGGACCAGGTTAATAAATACCGATCACTTCTTGTAGAAAATGCTGTAGCTGAAGATGAAGAAATGCTCGAAAAGTATCTAGAAGTTGGCGAAGAAGGTCTAAGTGAGGAAGAAATTAAAGAGGCTATCAAAAGAGCAGTTCTTGGCGGTAAATTTTTTGCCGTGTCTGGTGGAGATGGCCGTGGTGTTATAGTTGAAAAATTACTCGATGCTGTAGTTGAATTTTTACCTAGTCCACTT